>CBFHLF010000124.1:0-6446 GCA_965656555.1 uncultured Acidiluteibacter sp.
AGTAATATTCAGAGCTGGCATTTGGAAACCTCGAACACGTCCAAATTCCTTTGAAGGCGCAGGTGAGATTGCCTTAAACTGGTTAATGGAAATTAAGGAAGAATTTGGCTTTAAGGTAGCAACAGAAGTCGCCAATCCCAGTCATGTAGAGGCCTGCTTAAAAGCTGGAGTCGATTTTCTATGGGTTGGTGCTCGAACAACGGTAAATCCATTTTCTGTTCAATCGATTGCAGATAGTTTATCAGGTGTCGATGTTCCTGTATTTGTGAAAAATCCGATCAATCCCGATTTAGCCCTTTGGATTGGAGCTTTAGAACGAATTAATAAAGCAGGAATTCATCGACTTGGTGCCATTCATAGAGGTTTTCACATGACCGACAATGGCCCTTATCGAAATTTCCCAAACTGGAACATTGCCATACAGCTAAAAGCTGCTTATCCTAATTTACCAATTATTTGTGATGCAAGTCACATATCGGGCTCCCCTGAACTAATACCCTACGTTGCACAAAAATCAATCGATTTAGATATGGATGGTTTAATGGTAGAGACACACTATCAACCGAATTTAGCACTTAGTGATAAGCAACAACAGATTACACCTGAACAACTGTATACATTAATCCAGAACTTAATTCCTAAAAGTAAAACGTCCTCTGATATTGCATTTAAAACGCAGTTAGACGTTTTAAGGGAGCAAATTGATATTATAGATAATGACATTATTGAACGTTTATCGGAAAGAATGAGTCTAGCTAAAAAAATTGGAGAAAATAAAAAACGTAATGGTGTAACAGTTTTACAAGTTGACCGTTGGCAAAAAATTTTGGAAAGAACGCTGCAAAATGGAAAAGCCCTAGGTTTGAACGATAAATTTATTTACGACTTTCTTAATTCCATTCACGACGAATCTATCCGCCAACAAACACCTGAAGAAGGTAACGACAATTTGACTTTAATTTAATCGTTTACCAAAGAACCTATTAAACTAGATCCAACTCTTTAATTGTTTCTATTTTGTTACGCTCTAAAAATGAACCAATCGTTTCAAAATGTTCAATTACTCTTTTCTCTTTAAATTCGAATACCTTCTCTGATAAGCCTTGAAGGAAATCCCTATCGTGTGAAACCAAAATAAGTGTTCCATCAAATGCTTTAAGTGCTTCCTTTAAAACATCCTTAGACTTTAAGTCAAGGTGATTGGTAGGTTCATCCAGGATTAATAGATTAACAGGCTCAAGTAGCAGTTTTACCATAGCTAATCTTGTTCGCTCTCCACCCGACAAAACGCTAACCTTTTTATCAATATCATCTCCACTAAACATAAACCCACCTAGGATGGTTTTTATTTGGGTTCTAATCTCGCCTTTAGCCACTTCATCAACAGTTTGAAATACGGTGAGATCTGGATCCAATAAGGAAGCTTGGTTTTGAGCGAAGTACCCAACTTTTACGTTGTGACCAAGTTCACACTTCCCCTCTACCTCTATTTCTCCTAAGATCGCTTTTATCATGGTGGACTTTCCTTCTCCATTTCGGCCAACAAATGAAACCTTTTCTCCTCGACTGACTGAATAACTCGCATCTTTAAATACCACATGACCATCATACTGCTTCGAAAGTTGTGACACCGTAACAGGGTAGTCACCAGAGCGCGGTGCAGGTGGAAAACGTAATCGCAAAGACGATGTATCGATTTCATCTATTTCGATAATTTCCATTTTCTCCAACATGCGTTCACGGGCGTTTACTTGGTTGGTTTTAGAGTAGGTGCCCCGAAACCGCTCAATAAAAGCTTTATTGTCTGAAATCACTTTTTGCTGTTCAGCATACGCCTTTTGCTGATGAGATCTTCTCTCTTCTCTTAATTGTAAATAATGGCTATAATTTGCTTTGTAATCATAAATCCGGCCCATCGTTACTTCAATGGTTCTGTTGGTAATGTTGTCAATAAAGGTTCTATCGTGAGAAATAACAATCACTGCTTTCGCTTTATGAACCAAAAAGTGTTCTAACCATAAAACGGACTCAATGTCAATATGATTGGTTGGCTCATCAAGTAGAATTAAATCAGGTTTTTTTAATAGAATTTTTGCTAATTCAATCCGCATTCTCCAACCTCCACTAAACTCGCTGGTTTGTCGTTGAAAGTCATCTCGCTTAAACCCCAGCCCTTTTAAGGCTTTCTCTACTTCTGCATCGTAATTAATGTCTTCTATGGCATAGAACTTTTCACCCAAATCACTCACACGATCTATTAAACCTAAATATTCAGCTGATTCGTAATCTGTTCGAATTTCCAATTGCTTATTAATAGATTCGATTTCATCTCGCATGGAAAAGATTTCTTTGAATGCTTTCGCTGCTTCTTCAAAGACAGTGCAATTATCTTCCGTTAATAAATGCTGCGGTAAGTAAGCGATAACAGCGTCTTTTGGAGCATTCACCTTTCCTCGAGTTGGCTGTTGTTCTCCTGCTATGATTTTCATCATGGTGGATTTTCCTGCACCATTTTTGCCCATTAAGGCAATCTTATCATTCTCGTTTACTACAAAAGAAACATTACTAAAAAGTGTTTCTCCACTAAACTCTACGGCAAGGCCATCAACTGAAATCATACAAGTAATTTTGATGGCACGAAATTATCGAAAATGTTGAGTAGAGGGAAAGAAATTTAATCCCGATTTTTGTTGAAACAAATAGAAATACTGAATTATATCTGAAAACGGCTTTTATTAGTTTTCTTCCTAATTCGTTCAAATTCCTCCCGATCTTTAGATGGGCCATTCAAATAAACCTTGCTACTACCTAGCAACAGCAAAGCAATGAACAAAAAGAAACCACACAAAATTACAATGCCTACATAAGAAAGAATCGCCTCTTGGTCCCAACTTCCAATAATGAAGAAAAAGGTATATACTACTAATCCAATCACGGCAGGAATAGCCATAATGACTGAAAGTAGTCGGTAAAAATACCCTCGAAGTTTTAGGCGTTTTTCGTTCATCTTTAATTCTATTAACCTAATTTATTGAAATTACATTCTCCGTTTCTATCCTTGACAATTCTTCCAACTCTCCACGCTCGTATAGCTTTGCCAATTGATATAAATCGATTCCTGGTTCCCCCTTATAATTGATATAATCCTGAAAAGTAATTCCATCTACTACCCTTCTATTGTAAGCTTTCCGAAATCTTGACCCGCTTTCTTCCTTATCGTGAAAACTATACGCTAAATAGTCAATCTTTTTAGTAGATTGATTAATCCAATACAGATACATATCCTTAAAGTCCTTCCCTCCATTTTCCTTCTCAAATTGCACCGCGATTAACTGATAGCTGGTATCGTTAATCAAAGTTTCTCCTTTATTGTCAGCAATCACGGCCTCATCGGAAAGTTTACTCGGTAGAGTCGCAAAGTAAATGACTGAATTTAAAGCTTCTTTATAACTATTTTCTTTCTTATCTGATAATTCGATGATATCGGAATTGACAGTTAATGAAAACGCACCGTTAGAAAGAGTGTGCTTCCACTCTTCTCCGTTCTCCTTTTGTTCGATTAAATGATAGTTGTAGTCACTACCATCGTTTTGAAATTCGTACGTTTTTCCTCGAAATTTAAACTGATAATGAGCTGAAGAGTAAAGCGCACCGCCATGTGCCTCAATTGCATCAAGTATCCATTGTTCGGCTTCTGTTGTAGGAATCACTTCTTCAGGTTTCTCAACCGAACTTTCTATCTTTTTGGAAGGTTCTGATGAGCAACCTAAGCCCAAAAAAGTCATCACAATCAATGCCGTACTGATATAGTTTTTCATTTTCCTTTCGTTAGAAAAACAAAACTACTATTATTCATTCATAAGAAAAGTCAAAGACTCTGTACGCCTTTGAAATTATCTCATTAGTTTCTCAACCCACCCCACTATCTCTTCATCATTTTTAATTTCTAGGCTCCTTCTAAAGTACTTAATCGCATTAATACGATCACCAATAAAGCTGTAATACAGTCCTAAACCTTTAAATCCGTTTGGAGCATTTGGATATCGCTTCATTAGTTTAGTATAGCTTTGCTTGGCCTTCTCTAAAAGTTGTGGCTTCACTTCTTCCTCTACCACCTTAGAAAAGGATAAGTATAAATCCCCTTGCATTTCTAAATTGTTCAACTGCTCACCATTTTTACGAATGGATTGATTGCACTGATAAATCGCAGCATTATAATCTTTAATTGAATTGAAAAAACTAGCACCAATTAAGTCATAATCGTCATACTTATTGAGTCTTGTAGGGTCATATAATGGGTTAAAAACTTGGTTAATAGCACTAGCTAGTTTGCTTGGTTCATCAGGCTTAACTGCTTTAAATACCGTACCTACTTGAACTGAAAACAAGGAGTCTATAATTGGATTATTCGTTGCATTTCTTTTTAAATAAAGGACCGCTACATTGTCGGCATAAACCATTTCCCATGCCTCGCTTCTATCTAAGTGGAAATGCAAGCCTTCAAACTGCGCAGCATATATGATGGCATAATTGAAATTGTACTTTTTGTCTTCTTGGTCAAATACGTTCCCATCTGCTGACAACTCCAGATATTGATCGAAAAACTCAGTAGTAAAAACATCTAAATCTCTTAAATCTATGTATGTTTTGAATGAAGGTCGAAGATTCCACATGAAATAAGAAGAAGTCAAGTAATCTGAGAATGCATTTCCACTAAGGTTCAATTTTTTTACGAAATCACTCACTCCTTTCGGGTTTTTGCGCTCGTCTACTCTTAAGCCATATGTATCTCGACGATTCATAAAGGAATAGTAAGCATTTGATACAATAGAAATATAAAACCCAACCAATAATGCCGGTATAATATAAAGGACAACTCTCATCGTCTTGTTAGAGAAACGGTCAATACCTAGTTTAATTAAAGCATACATAAGTGGTGCGCTAAAAAGCACAAAGAATGGGATGTTACGATACGCAGTAAACCCCAAATAAAAGAATAAAACAAAAAGCGCTAACCATCCTGATCCATAATTAAGAAGCAACTTCTTTATTATTTTCTTCTTGTAACTATATTTTGTATAAAGATATATCGTACTAATGGCAAAAAATAAGAACAATAAATACCCTTCTTTTCTCCAAAATAAAGCATCGGTAAAACCAACAAGTTCAATGGTGTATTTATTTAATCCTACCTGGCCAAAAATATCAAATGGATGGAGGATCATTTGTGGACCTCGTGGATTAATACTCGTAGCGAGTAAAGCTAGGGCCAAAACTGTTAATAAGCGCTTGTCAATAGCTCTTTTAGTCATCAAGAAGTCGACAAAAACACCTACTGCCATCGTTACAATAATTACAATACCGATACCAAATGCTTCATGGATGTTTACCCACAATACTTGTAGCGGGATGATCCACCAAATGATATTGCTTGGTGTTTTTCGGTAACGCTCGAAGAGGTAGATAAAGAAAACAGTCAACAGGTGACTCATCATTTCAGGGCGGCCTAGCATCCTAAATTCTATAGTAAATAACACTAAAAAACCAACAATCAAATAAGCTAAAACCGAGCGATGATGGTCACTACCTAAGGTGTTAAATAGACGGAAGCGACGACTTAATAGGATAAATACAAGTAAATAAACAACACTTTGAATAATTGGTGTAAACTCAGCACCTCCTATCTGCTCAACACCGTAAAGAATGACTTCAAAAAGCCACTTTACATTTATCCAGTTGACACCATCAAAAGTGAATGAAAAATGGTCTTGAGTTACGACCTTGCCATGCTCCACTATCCATTCTCCCGCGCGCAGCATCCACCATACATCAGGCTCTTTTAAAGATTTGATCCCAAAAGCGACAACACAAAGGAGAAATATAAATTTTGATAGCTGAATGAGCATTTTCATAAAACAAATTTATAAAAAGAGGGCTTATGATAGGGCATGCCGATAATAGAAGCATTAAAAATTACAGTTTTGATTTATGCTGCAGGTATACTTAATTTTGATCAAATGCGAATAGACAAATACATATGGTGCGTTCGATTAGTAAAAACACGGTCAATTGCCGGTAAGCTAGTTAGTGATGAAAAGGTAAAACTAAATGACGCCTTTGTAAAATCAGCAAAAACTGTAAAAGAAGGGGATGTTGTTTCCATTAAAGAAATACCAATTTGGAGGAGTTTTAAGATACTTAGTATTCCAAAAAGTCGTGTTGGTGCGCCTTTAGTAAAGGACCTTATAGTAGAAACTACATCAGAAGAGGATATGATGATGCTGGAAGAAGTGAGAGAAACTAATCGTCAGAATTTACAGTTTGGAATTAAGGGACGACCAACCAAAAAGAATAGACGAAATCTAGATGGGTTTAAATACAACTAGTATCTAATTTTCGCTCAATTGGGCAAAAAAAAATAGGCTGCTAAAAATTTAGCAGCCTAT
>CBFHLF010000125.1:0-6442 GCA_965656555.1 uncultured Acidiluteibacter sp.
AAACAGAATAGGGTTACTTTTGTTTTTTTTGAAGCTATGAACAAGAAAGAAAAAGTCGCCTTCGCGATAGACAAACTAGAGGAGTTGTATCCGGAAATACCTGTACCGTTAGATCACACAGATGCTTATACGCTATTAGTGGCTGTTTTGCTATCGGCACAATGCACTGATGTAAGGGTAAATCAGGTAACTCCTAGTCTATGGAAGTTGGCCGATAATCCATTTGACATGGCGCAACAAAAGGTGGAAGATATAAAAGCGATCATTCGCCCATGCGGCCTTTCGCCACAAAAGTCCAAAGCGATTTCCGTATTATCCAAAATGCTTGTCGAAAAGTACAACGGAGAAGTGCCTGCTTCATTTGAAGCATTAGAGGAGCTACCGGGTGTTGGCCATAAAACAGCGTCTGTAGTGATGGCACAAGCCTTTGATGTACCTGCTTTTCCGGTAGACACTCACATCCACCGCTTAATGTATCGTTGGAATTTTACCAACGGTAAAAACGTGGTACAAACAGAAAAGGACGCCAAGCGATTATTTCCTGAAGCGTTGTGGAATCGTTTGCACTTGCAAATTATCTTTTTTGGAAGAGAGTATTGCCCAGCAAGAGGCCATCAAGTTTACAGATGCCCTATATGTAGTGTAATTGGGAGAAAAACATTAAAATAAAAAAGAGGAGCATCGCTCCTCTTTTTCTTTTTTTAATCAATTCAACAAATTTTCTATCGTTCCGAGTTTCTTAGAAGTTTTGACCTCTAAAGCTCTTGAAAACGATAGAATAGTACTAACCGTTTTCTCTGATGGATTTTTCAATAACATTTCATCTCCTTTTAGTGAATCAGCGATCCGATCTACGTTTCTTTTTTCTTCACTCAAATACTCGTTTAAATCAAAAGTAATGTTGTTACTCATTCGCTTAATTTTTAATGTTTCTTTTTAAACGAAGGAGAAAATGAAATATTGTAGTTAATTCATCAATTTGTCAAAACTATATTATTCTCTTTTATCAACTTTCGCAAATTAATGAGTGCATACCGCATTCTACCCAGTGCTGTATTAATACTAACACCCGTTCTTTCAGCAATTTCTTTAAAGCTCATGTCAAAATACATACGCATCATCAGCACCTCTTTCTGATCATCCGGTAAATGCTTCACCAATGCTTTTACATCTTTTAACTGTTGAGACCTTACTAAATCGTCTGCAGCATTATCATCATAAGATGGTATGATTTCAAAAATATCAAAATCTTCCCCGCCGCTTGTCGTCGGCATTTTCTTGAGCCTTCTAAAATGGTCGATTACTAAATTATGTGCAATGCGATTTACCCAAGGCAAAAACTTACCTTCTTCATTGTACTTTCCACGTTTAAGCGTTCGCACAACTTTAATAAAGGTGTCTTGAAAAATATCATTAGCGATATCTCTATCCTTTACAGTGTATAAAATGTAAGAAAATACTTTTGCTTGATGCCTTTTCAGTAGTGTTTCGAAAGCCAATTCGTTACCTTCTAAATAACTTCTTATTAAATCTTTATCGGTTGCCTTCAGTAGATTCATAGATTAAACTTTTTCAATTGGTTAATACAGAAATAATTGATAAAAAAGTAAAATCTATTCGATAGGCTAAATAAGGTGTTGGTTTGAATTACTAACAATAACGTATGAAGATGTGGGTTTATTGCACACCATCTAAATTATCTTTCCATCAAAGTTAACAAAAGAAAAGTAATTTTGTTAAACATCACAAAAAAGAACAAGTTCTGTGCGCGATATCGACAAATTAGATCCGAAAAAACACATCATTATTAAGGGTGCACGTATGCACAACCTCAAAAATATAAACGTGGCTATCCCTCGCAATAAGTTGGTCGTAGTCACGGGCTTATCAGGATCTGGAAAGTCGTCTCTTGCATTTGACACTTTGTATGCTGAAGGTCAACGAAGGTACGTAGAAAGTCTTTCGTCGTATGCGCGACAATTCCTAGGAAAAGTAAATAAGCCAGATGTTGATTATATAAAAGGAGTGGCTCCTGCGATTGCTATTGAGCAAAAAGTAAGCAGCAGTAATGCACGGTCTACCGTTGGAACGGTCACTGAGATCTATGATTACATGAAGTTGCTGTATGCACGAATTGGGAAAACCATTTCACCCAGAACAGGAGAAGTTGTTAAGAAGAACACGGTCAAAGATGTGATGGACCTCTTTAAATCGGTAACTGAAAGCACCAAAGGGCTCGTATTATCTCCATTAATTCTCAAAAAGGGCCGTTCCTTGCAAGAACAATTAGACCTGCTGCTGCAACAAGGATATACACGGGTGCTCATTAATGATAGATTAGAAAAAATAGAAGGGTTTGATGTTGGTTCACTGAAGAAGAAACAACAATTATTTTTAGTAATTGACCGATTTGTCTACAAGGACGAAGAAGAAACACTCACCAGACTAGCAGATTCTACGGAAACTGCTTTCTTC
Source organism: uncultured Acidiluteibacter sp. (assembly GCA_965656555.1). Lineage (GTDB taxonomy): Bacteria > Bacteroidota > Bacteroidia > Flavobacteriales_E > Vicingaceae > Acidiluteibacter. The sequence continues at coordinate 2,476 of CBFHLF010000125.1, forward strand.
GAAGGTGAAGGCGATGCTATCATCGCACTGATAGATGAGCAAAAAACATATAACTACCATACCTTTTCCAACCGGTTTGAGGCAGATGGAGAGCAATTCATTGAGCCAAACGTTCACTTTTTTAGTTTTAATAACCCCATTGGAGCATGTCCAAAGTGTGAAGGCTACGGAAAGGTAATTGGCATAGATGAGTACTTGGTTATTCCGAATAAAGAACTTTCCGTTTACGAAGGTGCAATAGCTCCTTGGGTAGGCGAAAAAATGTCTGAGTGGAAAGACCAGTTGATTTATGCTGCGGAGAAGTTTAACTTCCCTATTCACAAACCTGTTGAACAACTGACGAATGAGCAGTATGAGTTGCTATGGACAGGAAATAAATATTTTAAAGGGCTAAACTACTTTTTCTCTTACCTCGAGAAGAAAACATATAAGATTCAATATCGTGTAATGCTTGCTCGTTACCGAGGGAAAACGGCATGTCCTGATTGTAAAGGAAGACGTCTACGGCCTGAAACAAATTATGTGAAAATTGATGGATATACGTTGTCTGAATTGGTGGTTTTGCCGGTAAACGAATTGCTACCACTTTTTAAATCGCTAACACTTAGTGAGTATGACCAACAAGTAGCAAAACGACTTCTCGTCGAAATTAAAAATCGACTACAATACCTTAATGATGTTGGCGTAGGCTACCTGGATTTAAATCGGAATGCGTCTACCCTATCAGGCGGAGAATCACAGCGAATAAACCTAGCAACATCGCTAGGCAGTAGTTTAGTTGGATCGATGTATATTTTAGATGAACCTAGCATCGGGTTACACCCAAAAGATACAGAACGATTAATCGGCATTCTCAAATCACTTCGTGACTTGGGCAATACGGTTTTAGTCGTTGAACACGACGAAGAGATTATAAAAGCTGCTGACGAAGTTATTGACTTAGGTCCCTTAGCAGGCTCTCACGGAGGAGAGTTGATTTTTCAAGGAAATCAAAAGGCGCTTTTGGCAGATAAAAAAAGTTTGACCGCTCAATACATCAATGGTGATTTATCCATCAAAACACCAAATAAGACCCGTAAATGGAAAGAATCCATCCAATTAATGGGCGTAAAACAACACAACTTAAAAGGTTTTGATGTTACTGTGCCATTGGACTGTATGGTTGTAGTAACAGGAGTTAGTGGTTCAGGCAAATCCACTTTAGTCAAGTCCATTTTATACCCCTCTTTAAAGAAACTTAAAGGAGGTATCGCTGATAAAACAGGAACATTCTCAGGTTTAAAGGGTAACCATGACTCTATCAAACAAATTGAGTTCATTGATCAGAATCCAATCGGTAAATCATCTAGGAGTAATCCGGTTACCTATGTGAAGGCTTACGATGATATCAGAGCCTTATTTACCTCTCTCCCTCTCTCCAAGTCGCGCGGATATAAAGCGGGTGTGTTTTCTTTTAATATAGATGGTGGACGATGTGACAATTGTCAAGGAGAAGGGGAAGTAACTATAGAAATGCAATTCATGGCGGACATTCACCTTCAATGTGAGGAGTGTAAAGGTCAACGATTTAAAGAAGATATTTTAGAAATAAAATACAAGGGAAAGCACATTTCAGACATTTTAGAAATGACTATTGAAGATGCTATGCACCTTTTTAAAGCAGATGAAAAGAATCGATATGCCAAAAAGATTGTCGGTAAACTAACTCCACTATATGAGGTAGGATTAGGATATGTAAAACTTGGACAATCGTCAAATACACTTAGTGGTGGTGAAGCCCAACGTATAAAGCTAGCATCTTATTTGGCCAAAGGTGACCGCCATCAAAAAACACTTTTCTTATTTGATGAACCAACTACCGGCCTTCACTTTCATGACATTAATAAACTCCTTTATGCATTCAATGCACTAATAGAACAAGGTCATTCACTACTTATCATCGAGCATAATCCGGATGTAATCAAGTGTGCCGATTGGGTTATCGATTTAGGCCCTGAAGGTGGTAAAAATGGAGGTAATCTACTCTTTGAAGGAACACCTCAAGATTTAATTAAAAGTAAAGAGTCAATAACAGCAGAGTATATAAAACTGTAGCAACCTCAATCAATTCTATAGATTGTTCACCACAAAAAAAGGCCCGATGCAATTGCATCGGGCCTTCACTATTTATAAAACCGGATTGATTACTTTATAATCAATCGCTGAGTAGAGATTTGCTCTCCGTTCATCGTTCTTACAAAATATACTCCTGCTTCCAAGTTTGATACATTAACTGCTTTCACCTCTAATGAGCTGCCTACTGTTAATACTTCTTCTTGTACCACCTGTCCGTTTGCATTGATGATGCTTACTTGGTAATCGCCTTTGGCGTAGTTCCCAAATACCATATTCAATACATCATTTGCAGGGTTTGGACTTAAGCCTAATGTAGCCGTTCCTGATTGTAGTTGCTCTTCGATGCCTACTATTGTTCCTACTTGGAACTCATCAATTGCAAATCCATCATTCTCTATCGTACCATTCGATACAAACGCAAATCTAAACTTCACTTTAGAGTTTCCTCCTAAACCTTGAAGGTCGTTCAACACAGGTATCCATGTACCTACTCCTCCTGTAGAGAAGCCTTCCCATACATTCGCTGTAGTGTTATTATAGAAGTTTACTGACGCTACTGATGGCATCACCTTAGACCAGTTTCTACCATTATCTGTCGAGTACTCCATCCATACCTGATCCGCTCCGATCTCTGTCTTAAACAACGTTTGGAAGTTTAAGAAGATTGGTGTGGTTGGGGATATCGTTGATAAATCATAACAAGAAGACTCTAGGTAAGACATCTCATTCGCATTATGATTTCCGGCTGCAGAAGTTACCCATGCTTTGGTTCCAATTGCACCATTGATGTAGAATGAACTTGGTGTTCCCCACTCCCATGATGAATTGGTACCAGATGGTACCCAGTTTCCGTCATTACTCTCAAACGTATAGTACTTCGTTGGACTATTCGTATTGATAGAATCAGAGAAACTACCTACAAATGTATAGCCTGTTGAAGCATTGTTTGATGGATCTCCATCTGCTGCTAGTGAAATGCTTGCATCTAAGGTATAACTCTTAATGATTGATGCATTCACTTTCGTTGCAAACGTAAAGTTGTACGTCGTTCCAGGATTAATGGTCACCGGTACCGTTTCCGTTACAGGTGCTCCTCCATCAAAAATGTACGTCGCACTAATACCACTTGCAGGAGATAATCCACGATTTTCTATTGCAATGGTTACATCTGCTTGATTAGATAAACCACAGTCTGATACTGGTGATACAATTGTATCTAAGGCTACATCCACAGCTACGGTATCATACAAGCGTATATTATCGATAGACATATCACTTGTAAAGCTTGATCCTCGTACTCCTCGGAAGACTAACTTCATCGATGTTCCTTGATAACCTACTAGCAAGGCACTTGTATCGGCCCATACATCTGAACCTGCAGATTGCTGCTGACCGCTTATAGAGATTATAGTATCTAACACATTGTTGGTATCTACTAATACATGTAAATCACCCATGGCTGCGCCATACATATGGTATGCAAACTCTAATACAACTCCGCCGGCACTTGCTGGTACAAAAATAGATGGACTTGATAAATCATTACTACTACCTAATGAACCGCCTGACGTTTCTAAGTACATGTACTTACCTCCTGTAACAGTAGGGGTAGTCGCATCAAACCATGGCCCCGTATTTAAGGAGTTAAGGTTTGATCCGGTAGATGCTTCTGACTCCCATCGTGGGGTACTTGTTGACCCTGCTGTCCATCCATTGGTAAATGTTGGCCCGAATTCGCCTGCACTGAATGTTTCAAAATCCTCATTCAATGGAATAGAATAAGCAGTTGCAAATTGGTATGGCCCTACTACAGGTGAAGAGTCTGTTGCTGAACAGATTTCTTTTACATACA
>CBFHLF010000126.1:0-6322 GCA_965656555.1 uncultured Acidiluteibacter sp.
CAATTAACAGAAACTACATCCTTGGTGCTTATCAAGGTGTACCTTACATCACTCCAGACGATTACATTGATGGTGCAGACCTAGTATCACAAGGTACCCCGTTTTCTAATACACCACTTTACTTGTTAGACCGTTTAAATACTTACACAAGAAAAGAGGAAGAAGTTAAAATTATTGGTAGTGTAACTGCTAGTTATAAAATTACTGATGATTTAACATTTAGATCTGTTAGTTCGATGGACTACCAAAACCAAATACTAACAAGAGCTGAAGGTCCTGAATCGTTTAATGCTATCTTGTTTGCACAGAATGGAAATGAAACACCTGGTTTCCAAACACAAAGTTCAAATAGAGTGTTTACGTTTAACCAGTTAACATCTTTAAATTATTCTAAGACTTTTGGAAAGCACTCAATTGATGCTGGACTTTACACAGAATACTTTAAAGCACACTCAAGAAGCTTCGGTTATTTTGCTGAAGGTTTAAATCCTAAAACATTTTCACCTGGAGATGGTGCTGGACTTGTTGATGATAACTCAGCAAACGACTTTTTCGTAGATGATGGTTTTGCAAGCATTAGAAATGCAGGTTTATTCTCTTATTTTGCAAATGCAGATTATGACTATAATGAAACCTATGGTATTGGAGCAACAGTAAGACGTGATGCATCTTACAGATTTACTGGTGATAACACCTGGGCAACCTTTTTCTCAGTGTCTGGACGTTGGAACATCAACAATGAAGAATTTATGGACAGTGTAGACTTTGTAGATGTTCTTAAATTAAGAGCTTCTTATGGTACTGCAGGTAACCAAAGAATTTCTGGTGCTACCTACTTTAGTGTTCCAGATTTATATAGAGAATTATATGCAACTGGTGCAGGTTATGCAGGACAGCAGTCTGTATTTTTAGGACAACTTCCTAATCCTTTCGTACAGTGGGAAACAGTAGCTACGGCAAACTTAGGTTTAGATTTCGAATTATTTAATTCTAAATTAAGAGGTCAAATCGATGTTTACCAACGTGAAACTACAGATTTATTCCAGAACATTCCAATTTCTGCTATACAAGGTACAACAGGGATCAACTCAAACACTGGTAGCTTATTTAACCGTGGTGTAGATTTAAACCTTAACTACGATTTAATTAGAAATCCAGGTGATGGCTTGAACTTAACACTTAATTTTGTTGGTAACTACAATAAAACAGAATTACAAGATCTTCCAAGTGAAGATGGCGAAATTATTGGAATTGGACGTAATGGCGGTCAATTAGGTGAGTATTACGAAGTACGCTACGCAGGGGTTAACCCAGCCAATGGTAACTTATTATACTACACAGCTGATGGCGCTTTAACCGAAGAGCCAAATGCAGATACAGACCGTGTATGGTTAGATCAAAATATTATTCCTTTAGCTAATGGTAGTTTTGGGTTTAATGTTGACTACAAAGGCTTCTTCTTACAAACACAGTTTAACTACGTGTTAGGAGTAGATAGATTTGACTTTGATTTATCAGGCTTCCAAGATCCAACAAGTATTGGTCAGTTTAGATCTTCAAGAGATTTACAACGTGCATGGACACCAGATAACAGAGTAACGGATATCCCAAGATTGAGAGCAGAAAACCTAACCCTATTAGGCGCAGGTGAATCGACTCGTTTCATTAGACAATCTGACATGTTAAGATTGAGGTTTGCTAGTTTTGGGTATTCTATACCTAGAGATGTGTTAGAGAAAACAAACACAGGTATCTCTAACGTTAGATTCTTTGTAAACGGTGAAAACTTATTTACATTGAGTGAGTGGAGAGGATTTGATGCTGAAGCTCAAAGTAATACAAGTAGATTGTATCCGACACCAAGAACAGTATCATTAGGATTTGAAATTGGATTTTAATAAATAATACAATGAAAAACATAATAAAACAACTAACGTATATTGCACTTGTAGCGGTAGTATTTACAAGCTGTGAAGATGCATACGAGATAGATCAAGTTGGACGACTTGAAGAAAACAATGGTTTTGAAACCACTGAGGATTTAGCACAAGGTTTAGCAGGTGTCTACAATAGATTAGACTTAACACCAGCAATTACCTTTGCTGCAAACTTTACCGATGAAGTTTCAATCGGTGTAGATAATGGTGGTCAAGGTTTAGCATTATATGCCTACAACTTAAATGCAGGTAGTACTGCGAGTTCTAACTTTTGGGTACGTAACTATGGCGTCATTAACGCTGCAAACCGTGTTCTAAGAGCAGCAGGTAACATAGAAATCGATCAAGATGATGCTGCAGCAGTAGCTGAGTATAACAATGTTTTAGCTCACACTCGCTTTATTAGAGCCTATGCACACCATGAATTATTGACTTACTATTCACCTGATATGACTGATGATAATGCTCTAAGTGCAATTATCGTAGATTTTGTACCAGATGATATCTTTCAAGTGATTTCGGTAAGAAATACCAATGCTGAAGTCTATAGCTTTATTGAGGAGGATGTTCAATTTGCACTTGATAACATTACAGGTGATGTGCCAATTCCTAATGTTGCACCAATAGCAGCACTTAGTACAGAAGCAATTCATGCCTTTAGAGCAAGAATGTACACCTACAAAGAAGATTATGCAACAGCCAAAGATGTATTAGAAAACGATCTTGGAATTAGCGCTGCAGATGGTGGAGCTAACTTAGCTACAGCAACCGATTACACAGGTGCATTCACAGATGCTAATAATGCTGGTATGATTTGGAAGTTAGAGCGAACCATTGGTGACTCTTACGATGCACAAGGTGCAACAGGATCAGTAAACGCTGGTGGTTGGGCAGGAGCTGCATTCGCATTTATTAACCCAACATTAGATGGTTCACCATATTTAGAAATGGATAGAAAACTATTTGATGAATTAGAAGCTATTGGAGGTGTTCGCTACGATGTAAACGTAAACCCAACATCAATTATCGCTGATAATGTTACACCAAGCACCCCACGATCTCAAGATGTAATTGCGATTAACAAATACCCAGGTTCAGAAGGGCAACCTTTAATGAATGACCTTAAGGTATACAGATGGGCTGAAATGTATTTATTACTAGCTGAAGTTGAGGCTAATGCTGGTAATATTGGTGATGGAGATTCAGATACTAATGAAGCTAGTGTAGAAACCATTCTAAATAACATTAGAACAAATAGATATGTATCAAGTCCTATCACTGTTGAATTAGGCGGTGCTACAGAAGCTGAGGCTATTGAAGCAATTTTACGTGAAAGACGTGTAGAATTAGCATTTGAAGGTCACCGTTATGTAGACATTAAACGCCTAGGCGAAAAAGCTAATGTAAACATTGAAAGAGGTCAATCAGACTGTGTACCATTTGGAGGTGTTTGCTCACTAGAATCAAGTGACTATAGATTTAACTCATTACCAATTCCAATTGTTGAGTTTAATGCTAATCCTGATTTAAGACAACAGCAAAACCCAGGATATTAATCTAATAAAACAGATAAAATGAAAAACATATTTAAAATAGTAAGTATCCTTATACTTGCCATCACAATTACAAGTTGTGAAGAAGATTTAATTGTCTTCGATAACCAAGGTGGTCAAACACTTTATCAGTTTGACTTAGAAGGAAGATCATTTGAACTTCCAAGAGATAATGCTACGTTTGAATTTAGTGGTGATATTAGCATCCCTGTTTCATCGACAACATTATCGAACGTAGATCGTACTATTACCGTAGATTTAGTTGAGGATTCTACTCAGGTAGCGCCTGCATTAATTACTTACAATGAAAGTGTAGTCATTCCAGCTGGAGAATACATTGGTAATTTGAATGTAAATGTTACTGGCCAAGAAGGTGTAGATTTAGAGTTATTTGAAACTTACCAAATGGCATTTAAAATAGTAGCAACAGAAGGTGGTAATAATGCTATCGTTGAAGATCGTGTACAATTCTTAAATGCACAGATTGTATGTCCTGTTGATGAAACCTATTTTACAGGAGATTACGAAATAACTCAATTAGCTGGATTTAACGCTTTTAGCCCATTTCTATATGATGGTCAACAAGTAACAGTAGCGGCAAATGGTTTAACAAGAACATTCGAAATAGATTATCTTGGATTCCCATGGACGTTTAATGTAAGACTTAACTGTGATTTACTTGAAGTTACAGGAGCTCCAAGTAGCGGCGGAAACGTTGGCTGCGGTGGTGGTGGAATTACACAAGGAACTCCAGCAGTACCATCACAGTATGATGTAACAGCAGGTGATGATTCTATTACATTTACCCTAGTAGATTTCCAAACTGATGGTGGATGTGGCGTTGCTCCAACACCAATAACATTACAATTGAACAAAATATAGTTAATTAACAATTGTTTTTATTAAGAATATGGCTACAATTATTAAATTGTAGCCATATTTATTTAAAATTCATATTATGAAAAAAATATTACTCTTATTTGTTGTATTAATAGCATTCAATTTAAAAGCACAAGTTACTTTAAGTGATATTAAAGAAGACTTAAATAGCATAGAACAAAATAGAGACGCAAAAATTAAAAACTATCTCAAGTCAAATCCTGAGACAGCAACAAAGATTCTAAATAATAATAATGAAGTTATTGGAATACTCATAGATATTATAGATAACCAACCTATATATAGATTCAATGATAACCGAAATGCTTCTGAAGCTACACGAACAAATTTTCTAGAGGTCGGCGGCGATTTAAACCTGAACTTAGAAGGGGAAAATATGGAAATTGGTGTCTGGGAAGTTGGTGGCATTCCATTAACAAGCCATGTAGAATTCAATCAAACCGGAATATCTAGAATAAACACCAATGGCGATGAGACTACAAACTCATATCACGCAACCCACGTTGGAGGGACTATAGGTGCTGCAGGTATTCAGAACCTTGCTCGCGGAATGGCTCCAAAATCAATACTTGTTAGCTATAATTCAAACAATGATTTAAATGAAGCTTTAGTTGAAGCTAGTGGAGGAATGATTATTTCGAACCACTCATACGGTGTACCAGTAGAATCTCAAAGTGGAACTTCTCCAACTTGGCTTATGGGTAACTATAACACTAGTGCAAGAGCCTGGGATCAAGTAGTTAATTTTTATGATACATATTTACCTGTCTATTCTGCAGGTAATGATGGTAATTCAACTTACAGCGGCGGTATAGCTTTTGGCTTCGATAAACTAACAGGAGAGAAAAACTCTAAAAATAACTTAGTGGTAGCAAATGCTAGCAGTGTAAGTTTAGATCAAAATGGCAACTTCATTTCAGCAACAATCAATTCATCTAGTAGCCAAGGACCAACTGACGATGGTCGGGTTAAGCCAGATATAACTGGCCTCGGCACAAACATACTATCAACATCTAATGTATCTGATACGAGTTATGGTGGTTCAACTGGTACGTCTATGTCTGCTCCAAATGTTGCTGGCACACTACTTTTAGTCCAAGAATTGTACAATAATCAAAATAGTCAGTACATGAAAGCGGCGACATTAAAAGCCTTAACTATTAATTCTGCTGATGACGCTGGTGCAAATGGACCAGACCCAATATTTGGATGGGGAGTTTTGAATGCTAAATTTATGGCAGAAACAATTTTAAGTAACACGTATCTCATACAAGAGTCGACATTGAACAACAACGAAAGCATAAGTTTTGAAGTAACGGCAGACAATCTTGGCGAAATTAAAGCTACGCTGGTTTGGTCAGATGAACCTGGAACTCAAAGGGATGGCCAAACAAATTTAGGAGTGCCTGCTTTAGTAAATGATTTAGACTTACGTATTACTAAAAATGCTCAAAATATTACTTTTTTCCCTTGGATGTTAGACCAATCAAACTTAGTTGGACCAGCAATTAAAGGAGATAATGTAGTAGATAATGTTGAAAATATTGGTATCAACAATACAATTGAAGGTGATGTCTATACGATTGAGATATCTCATAAGGGTTCTTTAACAAGTGGGTCTGAAGATTTTGGTTTAATTATAACTGGAATTTCAGCAACAAATCTTAACAACGCTACATTTGATACAAATAGCATATCTATGTGGCCTAACCCGGTTGCTAATCAATTAAACATAACAAATACCTCAAATTTTGAAGGAGATGTTAGTGTAAAATTATATGATTTAAGCGGTCGTTTAGTGAATTCAAATCAAAATACAGCTGGAAATACAATACAGATAGATACGTCTGTTTTGAGTAGCGGTGTTTATTTAGTAAATATTACTGATGGTCAAAATACAGTCCAGAAAAAAGTTATCAAAGAATAAGTCTC
>CBFHLF010000127.1:0-6306 GCA_965656555.1 uncultured Acidiluteibacter sp.
CGTTTTTTCTTTTTGGCCTTCCAAGCAGCTTCGTCTTGCTCTGCCTCTTTCATCAATGCCTCCCAATCGTCCTCCTTTTTAACGGTCTCCGTTTTGGTAAACTCATACTCTCTCTTCGTAATTTCAATTCGATGAATGGGTTTCCCTAAATTCTCTTCAATCATTTTAAGCAGATCTTTCTCCTCTTTACTGCAAAAAGAAATGGCTTGACCTTTTCGGTCTCCTCTACCAGTTCGTCCAACTCGGTGAACATAGTGCTCTGATGATTCTGGTAAATCATAATTAATGACATATTCAACATTAGGAATATCAATACCCCTAGCTGAAATATCTGTTGCGATCAACACCTTGGTATTATTTCCTCTAAAAGAAGCCATAACTGATTCTCTTTCATGTTGCTCTTTATCACCATGCAGTGTTTCTGTAGAAATATTAAAGGAAGCCATTGCTTTTTTCACGCGTTCTGCTCTCACTTTTGTACGAACAAACACCAGTGTCTTTTTATCTGGTTGTTCCGTCAATAAATGTTTTAAAAAGAATCGTTTATCGTCCATTTCTATAAAAGCCACGGCATGTTCTATATTCTTAGCAACAGGATCCTTTGGTGAGATTTGAATACGAATTGCATTGGTAACCAATGAATAGGCTAGTTTCTTAATTCTCTCATTAATCGTAGCAGAGAAAAACAAGGTTTGCCTCATTTTAGGCAAATGCCGCATTAGGTCTTTAATATCTTTGATAAACCCCAAATCAAGCATATGATCGGCCTCGTCGAGCACTAATATTTCTACACGCTTTAAATCTAACGCTCCTTGACTAACTAAATCAAACATTCTACCCGGTGTAGCAATGAGTACATCTACTCCTTTCTCTAGTGTCTCTTTTTGAGGATCTTGGTCTACTCCACCATGAATACAAAATGTAGTCACCCTTGTTTTCTTGCACAACGTTTTAAAAACTGTTTCTATCTGAAGAGCAAGTTCATGCGTAGGTGCCATTACCAAACATTTTACACCATCAGGCCGTTTAAGCATTTTACGAGAATGCAAAATATGAATGATAGGAATAGCAAAGGCAGCAGTTTTCCCCGTACCTGTTTGAGCAATAGCCAATACATCTTCTCCATTCAATATAGCGGGAATAGATTTAAATTGAATATCAGTTGGCCGCTTAAACCCTTGTTTGTCAATGTTTCTTTTCAGTTCATCAACAATATAATAATCAGTAAATTTCATGTGACAAATATAAATTAATGTGCTTTAATCACCTGATTAAAACAGAAAAAACCCATTTCCACAAGTGAAAATGGGTCATTTTATGATATGGTAATCAGATTAAACCTTCTTAACGCGTACTGCGTTCATTCCTTTTAACCCTTTCTCTAATTCAAATGTTACTTTGTCATTTTCTTGAATCTCTTCTAAACAACCGTGAACATGGACGAAGAACTTCTCTTGTGTTGTTAGGTCATTTATAAAACCAAATCCTTTAGAGTGATTAAAGAACGCTACTTTCCCTTGACGCTCTGTTGGCTCTTCATCCTCTTCGGATCTACGAGCCACTCCAATTTCAATACTGTCAACATCAATTTTTTCTTTCTTTTTTGTTGGATCTGGAGGAGTATCAGTAATTACTCCGAACTCGTCAACGTAAGCGATCATATTATCTAGACCACCGCCCTCTGAGTTGGCTTTACGTTCTTCTTTTCTTTTTGCTTTTTCTTCACGCTTCTTTAAACGTGCTTTTTCTTTTTCTTTTTTGTTGTAGGTCTGTTGGGACTTTGCCATTCGCTGATGTATAATTTATAACTGATTAATTGGGCTTTACTCCTAGTAAAGCTGCCTTCTGAAGCGTAAATGTAGGAAGTTTAAAGGGTGGTAACACCTTTAATAATTTCACTTCAAAATGGCCAAGTAGTGCTTAACAGGCATCACTCTGTTGCTAAAACTTTGTACAAAGGTAAGCAGTCTAGTTTGATTATTTAGTTAAATCAGTGAATTATACAATAGGATTGAAATTAGCTGTTATAAAGCATAAAAAAGGCGACTACTCAAAGGAGCAATCGCCTATTAAAAAAAAAGTTCTGCTATCTTACCACAATTCGTTTGGTAATACTTCCTTGATTGTTTGTGATGATTTGTAGCATGTAAACTCCTGGAGTTAAGTTAGTCAAGTTAACTGTATTTTGGTCGTTTGTATCTACAGTTAAAGATTGCTCTTCGATTAACTTACCACTTAAATCTATTATTCTAATCATACCTATAAGTGACTCTGAATTTGAATTTTGAATAAATAGCTTCTCCTCTGCGGGGTTAGGGTATAATACTAATTTATCAGCAATAGAAAACTCTGTTACTGAGGTGCTGACATCCTCACTAATGGTTAATGAAGTGGTATTACCTCCATCTCCACTCGTAGAACCGTCATTATTGACAGCTGCTCCACCTGCGTAAAACACAATGTCACCTGTGCCTGCAACTGGGGCTGTCCATTTGGTTGAAAAAGAATTGGTCATGCTCTTCCCTCTATGCTCTGCGTAATCTCGTTGTCCTGCTGAAGCTATTCTTGTATTAGCAGAAGGCTGACTCCACGCATTATATGGAATAGAGTTGCCCGTAAGTGTTACCATTTGAAATCCATAACGCTGAGCGGTTCCTGTAGTATTAATAGACACATCTACATCATAAACTTTACCCGGAACATAATCAGATACAGGAAAACCTGTTGAATCTTTTAAAGTTATGGATACAGTGGTTCCAAATCCTCCACCGTGGCATGATCTACAGGTTTGTCCTTCGCCAGGTGCTCCTGTATTACCGTCATTGGCGGCAAAAGCGCGACCGTTTGAACTAGAAGTTAATAAGATACTACCACCAACAAAAAGTAGTGATCCAAAAAATAAGGTGTAAATGGTTTTTTTCATTGTCTAAAGTTTGAAGCGAATATAGATAAGTTATTTAAATTAAAGTAAACCGAAATTTCATCACTTTGTTTTTTATCATAAAAACTTGTTTGTCCATAAAACGACACTTTCCTTCAGCTGTGTAACCTACTTTTGATAAAATCTTAATTCCATGAGAAATTTACATACTATCCTTTTAGTGCTAGGAGTCAGTCTAATGTCTATTACCTGCGCACAAACACCGACCAATGCAACCGTTTATGATTGTGCAAATGTTTCAAAAAATATTTACGCCACTTTAGGAACTGGAAAATCACTTGTGGTTTTGTCGAAAGGTTTCGATTGTTCAATCTGCATTAATGCAGCACCCGCTTGGCAAACATTTGCTGCTGCAAATGCTAGCGATGTCGAAGTATGGGGAGCTATGACCTTTACGTATGGAATGGCTGTACCGAATTGCAGCAATGTGTCCACATGGAGAAATACACACAATTGGAATGACATCTTCATGTTTATTGATACGACTGAAAGATGGTACCAAAGTGGCACCCCTCGATACATCGTATACTCTGCCATAGATAGCTCAATTGTATACGAAGGACGAAACGCTACTACCGCAAGAAACATTGCATTGAATAATTCAGTAGTCACTAGCATTAATGATTACACTTCTGTAAATAACGTAAAGCTGCTAAATAGCAGAAGGCAGTTAACTTTAGCAAACCTACCTGATGATCTTCAGTCAATTCATTTAGTGGATATCTCAGGGCGAACAATCAAACAAATCACACCGACTGCTGATCAAGTATCCATTTCAGCAGAACGGCCTGCGGGCGTATACTTTTTGCGATTTATTAGTAACGCTAATCAAGTTGCAATACTGAAGGTTCCGCTTGGTTACTAGATATACTTGTTTTGTTTATTTATAAGGTATCCGTAATTAAATACAATCAAAACAAGTACAAGTCAGAATCAATTGATAAATAAACGCCCCATTTGAAGTTCAAATGGGGCGTTTATTGTGGAGTGAATTTACTCATATTGTTTCATAGCTTCAAGCTGTATAAACTTCCGTGTGATGGAAGAAACTAGTTGGCGCTTATAATCGTCTTGTAGCCATTTGATATAGTTCTTCGTGCTCTTTGTCAAGCAGTGCGCATAACGTTTAGCTCTATTTTCGATGTCTTCTTCTAACAATCCTGCAAGTTGGCGTGCCTCATACACATCACTTGCGTTATCAAGACACATATTAATGTGTTGCTCTAAAGATTTATCCAAAACAATTTTAGGACGTTTCCCTGCATTTTGAGCTTTTGTATACTCCCCTTCAATATCAATTTCAATATCTTCAGTTTTACTAAATCGCTCGCGAACCTCTTCAGGCAATACATACTTGAAATTTTTCTCAATGTCCTCGTCTGAGGTAATGTTTTCTAAGTAAAAGTCTGGCGACTTAAAGATATCGTGCCAGTTAATGGGTGCATCCCACATGCCAAAACGCAATGCATTGTTTCCTAAATCAATTACAGTAAATTTCTTTTTGTTTTTTATGACACGGCTACCTCTACCTATCATTTGGTGATATAACGTTAATGATTTCGTAGCTCTGTTAAGAACGATTGTTTCAATAGAAGGCTCATCAAAACCGGTCGTTAAAATACCTACCGATGTTAAAATAGCATCGGGTGTATTCTTAAACCACTCTAAAATTTCTCGCCGCTCGTCCTCTTTATGAGTGTTGTCAAGGTGCCTTACATCATAGCCTGCTTTCTCAAATAGAATTTGAACATGCTTCGAAGTGTTGATACCATTGTTAAAAATTAAGGTCTTTGTGCCTTTTGCTTTGTGCTCATAGGCATAAAGCAATTTATCAAGCATGGTGAAGTTAGAATACAGCAGCTCAGATGACTTTACTGTGTAGTCTCCATTAATACCAACTTTCAATGTACTAAGGCTAACATCGTAACTGTAGGTCTCTGCTTTTGCTAAGAAACCTTTTTCAATCAATCCTGCTATAGAATGCCCAACAATTAGTTCGTGATACAAATGCTTCATTGGAAGCTTGATGTTTGAACTTAAAGGTGTTGCAGTAACGCCTAAAACAATGCTCTTACCAAAATAATCAAACAACTTTCTAAATGAATTGTAGTGCGCTTCATCAATAATCACTAATCCTACATTCTGCATGTCCATCACCTGATCCTGCAAACGGTTGTTTAACGTTTCTACCATCGCCACAAAGCATTTGTAATCGTTGTCGTTTGGCAACGTTTTTACTTTACTGTTGATGATTTTATTGTGAACACCAATTTCTGACAACAAGCCAGAAGTTTGATTACACAGTTCGATTCGGTGTGTGAGAATCAGTACTTTTTTTCCTGTTTCGGCAATATACCGCTTTGCTATTTCAGCAAAAATTACTGTTTTTCCTCCGCCTGTTGGTAGTTGATAAAGTAGGTTGTGGTTTTCAGGGAAACTATTAAACTTCTCAAATATTTGCTCTATCGCTGCATGTTGATAATCGTATAGCTTTTTTCCAGTTTTCTTCTCATTGCTGTCATAAGACATGCCCATAAAAGTCTCCTTTTTATTGATGGTTAATAGTAGGCCCTATTAAAAAAAGGGCGCTACAAAGTTAGTCCTTAAAAAGGGTTCTATCCACTATTCCACTTACTTTTTTATCATTAAGTAATCAGAAGGTATTATGCGCGCTTAATTTCTAATGTGATGGAATGCCTCACTTTCTTCGTCAAGTAGTTGATAAGCATCATCAAAATCGAAATAATTCGCCCACTCTTGTGCTTTCGCTTCCTCTTTTATCTCTGTGATCTGTTTGGTGTAAGTTTGGTGAATTCCTTTCTGTATAACGAAAACAATCAGCTCCCGATACGACTTGAGCATACTCTTGTAAAATGCGGCTTGGTTCACTGTTTTCTCTCTACAAAATAACTGTGCGATAGTTAAATTATAAGCCATAAATTCAGCAATTAAAGAGGGATCCATCTCGATGGTTTTAAAATGTTGAATGTGCTTTTGAGCAACAGATCGCCTTGCCCTTGCCCTTCTTTTTGTATTGGGAAAATATTCTTTATACACTTTCGCTTTAGCTGCGTCTATTATCTTTTGCTCCTGTGGATTAAAAGCAAAATCATAATATGTTTTTACTGCCTTAAATCGTTCGTATAAATCAATGATTTGTTCTTCTAATTGGGCCTTTTTAAGCCCTTTTAAATATCCCTTTAACTCTCTTTTTGACATTAGCGTAAACCAAATTGTTGTTTTATTGGAATCAATAACTCTTCTAACCCATTGAGTTTAATTTCATAAATTGTGGCTAATAGGCCGCCTAATTTTCCTTGTGGAAATCCTTTAGAATGATACCACACTAAATACGGTTCAGGCAA
>CBFHLF010000128.1:0-6285 GCA_965656555.1 uncultured Acidiluteibacter sp.
AATGGCTTGCTAATTTTATGATTACCCGAGGAGAAAGGTTCAGTTATTAATAAAAGGGTGTCTTCTTTAAGTAGCGGTCCTACCTTCACAGCCAGGGTATCTAAAATCAACGTATCGTCTTTGATTGCTACCTCAAAACTGAGGCTGTCGTCGGCTGTGAAATAAAAATCAATGGTATCTCCGATTGTTCTTACTTGTTTGATGTGCTCTGGAAGGCGAATTGATGGGTCAACTGTCTTAATACTAACACCTCTTGTAGGTTGATTTAAAGCTATTTGTAAGTGGTTTTTTTGAAGAGATTTCTTTTTGATGTACTGGAGTTGGTTGTTCTCCAAAAAAGTAAAAAGCTTAACTGCATTTGTATTGCTATCGATTTGGATCAGTTTATCTTTAAAGGCTATTACTTCGTTTGGCTGATCAAATAGGAGGTTTCTATTTTGGTCAACTAACCCAAAAATTAAATATTCTCCCGCTTTGATATTGTTAATCGTAAATTCTCCTTGCTTATTGGTTTTTGTAACGTATCTAGGTAGTGATAGGTATGGCGTAGAGTCTGTTGGGTTAGTATAGAGCATTACCAGCATTTTTTCGGTGGGCTCAATAGCGTATGCATCAAGTGCTACACCACTCACCGAAAGTGAGTCAATTTGGTTTCCGGTAGAGAACGCATATTGGAAATCCATTAGCTCATTTCCTTCATTGTTATCTTTTATGGCATTACCGAAGTCGAAGGAGTAAGTAGTATTCTCTAATAGGGTATCAGTAAGTTCTACTACAATTGATTTTCCTTTTATGGATACATCAGGTCGATAGGTTAGAGGAGGAGATACCACTAGTTCTTCAGTAATATTACTTAACTGAATATATTCGTCGAAAGTAATGGTGAATTCCTTTTTTGAAAAGTTAGTACTGCCGTTCTCGGGGGTAGAGCTAATTACCTCAGGTGGCAAAAGATCTCGTTCGCCTCCAGTAGGAGCTACTACTTGAGCACACCCAACTAGTAGCAAAGCCACTAGAAAAAGAGAAAAGCTGGTTGTATTTAGTTTCATCAAATTACCTGTTCAATTAGTTGAATTACCTGCTGAAGGTATTCTTTATCAACCTGATCAAAAGTAGCCAATTCCTCACTATCAATGTCTAAAACAAGAGCTACTTCACCACCTTTGAATGCAGGCAGTACTATTTCTGATTTGGAGTCAGAGCTGCAAGCAATGTGGCCCGGAAATTCCTCTACGTTCTTGACAACGATGGTTTCCTTTGTTTCCCAAGCAGTACCACAAACACCTTTTCCTAATTTTATGCGTGTGCAGGCGATGGGCCCTTGGAATGGTCCCAAGACGAGTTCATCATTTTTTACAAAATAAACACCCACCCACAAAAAGCCAAATGCTTGCTTTAAGGCAGCCATTAGGTTAGATAGGTTTGCTATGGTATCTGATTCTCCTGCTACTAATCCCTTAAGTTGTGGAAGTAAAGAGGCATATTGAGCAGCTTTATCTGCTTGCTTATTGATGAATAATTCTTCGTTCATTGTATGAAATAAGACAAAGCTCAAAATTAGACATTATCAATAGTATAGAAAGCGTGCGATACTGATAAAAAGCGATCAAGTTATTCAGCTTCTTTTCCATCTTTTATTTTTCTATCAGCCTCTTCTTTATCTTCTTGGTCGCGCGTTAATTGTTCTGATCGATCTTTTGATGCTGCCAAGTGCAGCTGAATCAAGATTGGGAAATGATCAGAATCGATGTCTGGAAGCCTTTTCATGAACTGCAAGCGAAACTCAGGTGTGCAAAAAATATGATCTAGAGGCCAACGAAACAGTGGCTTTTTTGCATGAAAAGTACTGTAAAATCCTCTTCCTCTTCGAGGATCTAACAAGCCACTAATTTTTTGAAAAAGATTGGTGGTGTAACTCCAGGCTACATCATTTAAATCTCCGGCAACGATAACTGGAAGTTTTTCTTCCTTGGCCTCTTTTCCAATAATCAAAATCTCTGCATCCCTATCCGTCGAGTAGCTGTTCTGAGTAGGTACCGGAGGCGTGGGATGTAAGGCAAATAATTTTATTTTTTCAGTGTTACTTAACTGGACATCAGTAGTAATGGAAGGAACCTCTTCGTCGATTAGGAATCGAATTTGTGTGTTTGATAACGGCAGCTTAGAGAGTAGCAGCATGCCGTACGTGTTTTCTTGATCTTTTAATACGTGGTATGGATAATCTGCTCCAAAGTCATCTACGGTTTTGTTTTTCCACCAAACATCAGTTTCTACCAATAGAATTAAGTCTGGCTTCTCTAGGACGATTTGGTCTCTTAATTTATGAAATGACCGATTATACTGATAGATATTGCTGACTAATAAACGTATGGAAGGTGCTGAGGAAGCATCAACAGAGGCTATTTGTTTTTTGGCAATTGGGAGGTATGGAAATATTTGATAAATCAGGTAAATGAGGTTGAGCGCAAGCAAGCCCAATAAGATAAAATCTAAAGTGGCGTAATAACGTATAAAGCAGCAATAGAAAAGGAGAAAGAAGCCACTTAAGACTAATTTCTGTGCACGAGGGAACTCAAATATTCGAAATGTCCAATAATCGCTACGAATATGTGGTATAGCTGTGATAATAATCAGCAAACTTCCCGTGATGCGCAGTGCGGAAATTATAGCATCAACCATTTTTTGGTTTTTATAATTTCAAAAGTAATCATAAACCTACAGCGATAGTAGCTATGCTAATTTTTGTACCTTCTATGGCTAATAGAGCTATGGCGCAAGCTTCCAAAGTAGACCCTGTAGTGAGCACATCATCTATTAGTAAGACATGTTTATTGCGAATAGCTTTTTTATCAGTTACCTCAAACACGTTCTCTACATTTTTCCAGCGTTCATATCGCTTCTTTTTAGTTTGACTTTCCGTATCCAATACCTTTTCAATACAGTCGCCATTCCAAGGAATGTTTAGTGTTTTGGACAATCCCTCAGCTATGTGTTCCGATTGGTTATAGCCGCGTATTGCTTTCTTTTTGGGATGAATTGGGACAGGTATGATAAGTGTTATGTCTTGGATAAAGTTGCTATTAGTTAGTTCTTTAGCAAATAATGTACCTAGTAGGTTTCCAATTTCAGGTTTACTCTTGTATTTAAATTGATGCATTATTTTTTGAACCATGCTTTCTTGCTTAAAGTAAAGATAGGAGCAAGCTCTTTCTACTCGAACTCTGCCCCAGAAAATTCGCTCTATCATATTGTCTCGTTCATTGTGGCTATTGGTAACAGGTAATCTGCCGATGCATGGCAAACAAATCAAGCGCTCTTTTGGTAAAAGCGCTTTTCCGCATCCTGCGCAATTGTTGGGGAGAAATATACTGTTGAACCCTCTTTTTAAAATATCCAAAATGGCTAAGTTTTTGTAAAGCTTAAAATAAAATTACCTTTGATTCATTGATCAAAGTAAAATGTGATTGAGTAACATGGAATCTACATCTAAAGAAAACAATAACAACAAGATAAATAATTTTTTGATACTACTAGTGGTGCTTTTAGCCATATTTTGTGGTGTACTACTGTGGCAATACTTTGAGTTGAGGAACCAAAATGCTCATAAAGGTTCAGAGATAGAGGTGCTCAATGATGAAAGGTCGGAGTTGCAATCGGAATTGGAAGAAATGCTTGATGATTTCGAAATGATGGAAACAGACAACGATTCCATGAAAGCTGAGCTTACTAATCGAAAAAATGAAATTGAGGATTTACTATCAAAAGTAAAAGACAAGGATTTTGCGATCTATAAGTTGCGAAAAGAGACCAAAACGCTTCGTACCATTATGAAAGGTTATGTGGTTACCATCGATTCATTGAATACATTAAATGTAGGGCTACGCGTTGAGAATACAGAAGTGAAGCAACGACTATCAAATGAACGGAGAACTAACCGATCATTACAGGAAAAGAACGAGGGATTAAGCAGTAAGGTAGCTCTTGCTTCTAGATTAAAGGCTACTGATGTGCGGGCGTTCGGAGTGCGAGTAAAACGTGATCTGACTGGTAAAGAAACTGATCGGTCAAATCGGACAGATAAAATAAGAGTGTGTTTTGATATTGCTGAAAATAAAATTACTCCAGCGGGTAAAAAAAATCTGTATATCCGAATAATAGCACCTGATGGACAAATTCTGTCTAAAGGGTTGTCGGATGATTATCGATTTGATTTTGAGGGTCAAAAGGGAGTTTTTTCTGACAAACAAACTATTGAGTATACGAATTCGACTACTGAAGCATGTTTAGACTACGAACGTGAAAGTGAAGAGGTTGACTTTTTAGCAGGTGTTTATTTTATTACTATTTACGCTGAGGACTATGAGATAGGTAGTGTAGAATTAGAATTGAAATAATTAGAAAAACGCACGAAGTTGCATACCTCCAGAATGGATGGTAGAAATGTTTTCTGATTTTCTGCCACTATAATTTATACTTAGTTGTAATGCTTTAGATAGGTTTCTTTGTACGTTAACACTCCATGTAGTATTTCCGCCTGCTTGAAGACCTTCAAGCATTTCAAATGATAATGCACTGTTCGAGCCTCCATTAAAATTAATATCAATATATCGGATATCAACAGTCATGGTGCCTTTGCCAGGTTTGCTATACTGCATTTCAGTACCAAAAGAACGGCTTATCGCTCGCTCATCCCCTAGTTTATTATTTTTATCCGAGAACTTTCCTAATAGACTTATGCGAAATACAACTCCAGGTTGATAACTAATCTTTGGGTCTAATTCAAAACTTTCTATTTTAAAGTTTCTTGCGGAGAAAAGCTCCGAGTTGTTCGTTTTTTCATTCCAGCCTAGTGTGGTATTGACCGTTATAGAATTTGATGCGTTAAACCGGCTTCTAACCTCTCGGTTGATTGCAGACCTACTTTCTACTCCGTTTGTTAATAGGCTTTTACTTTTATTGCTTTGAACAAAGAAGTCAGTTCCAAACTTAGTTCCCAGTCGATTAATATAAAAAGTGTTGGAAATGGTGGAGCTCACAGATACTAAGGTAGAATCCTCTATTGGTGTTGCAAATGGATTATAAATATCATCATCTCTGCTTGTTTTGCGTTCAGCCCGGTAGGCAGTTTTGTTGGATAGCTTTGAGATTATATTTAAAAATCCTTTTCTTCCATTCAATATTACTTCAGGACGGATAAACAATACCTGATTAAATTGATTACTAAATACTTTCACATATTCATTCGTAGGAGTAAAAATCCGAATGTAGTTAGCTTGAAATGCATTGTTTTCACCCGCCACCTCAAATTCATTTAGCTCTTTCACCCCATTATCATTATAATCATTCCATAAATAAACTCCTTGGCCATCAGCTACTTTCAGGTAAGAAAATTCTCGTTTATTCTCTAAACCTGAGCTTATTTCGTAAAAGGTATTTGAGCTAATAAAACCCTTCAACGCCCTGAGGTCGTATTCTAACCGTCCTATCAGCGTGTTTTCTGGTGATAAATTTGAAAGTGTAGAATCGACAAGTTGTAGTTTTCGGTAAGTTGCTTGCCCCTTTAGACGGCTACTTGGATTTTTGGACAATTGGAAAAGGAGGTTAAACTCTTCTGCTTTGTTGGCAAGGTCCAGCTGTTTGTCACTCGGTAGGTAATCAAATCGCTGAGTGTAGCTAATTTCATAACTGTTGGTGCTTGTATCTGCCGTCCGTATAAAGGCCCTCCACTCTAATTTGTCATTACTTGCAGGACTTATTCTACTGCTATCTAATCGGAATAGAGCCTTCTCTTGATCACCATACACACCTACTACGAACTTGCTAATGTCTTTGGTAATAGTGGTATAATGGCGTAAAAAGTAAGAATCGTTTAAACCGTCTGTAGTCAAGTAACTACCGTTTGACTTTATGCTGTAGCCGTTTCGTTTATATGATCCTTTGTAGGTATGTTTGATGCCTTTATACGCCTCCTCATTCTTAAAAAATCCCAAACTGTAAGTAAGCCCACCACGGTTGCCAAAGGTTAAGCCTGCATAGGCATTACCCAATTGCTGGTTTCCTGTTAGAGTGAGGGAACGAAGGTTCCAGTCTCGCTCAAATTCCACATCGCGATACCGCTCAATGGGATTGAAATTTTGTCCTCTTTGTTCTAAGTGAAACCCACCTACGAATGTGGTTTTTTGATTTTCTTTTCCTCCGATAACAGATGAATGATCTAGTTTTACATCGAATCCGTACCCTACGTCATTCTGATCGTCTTTAGAGGAAAATGTATTTAAATCTTGT
>CBFHLF010000129.1:0-6266 GCA_965656555.1 uncultured Acidiluteibacter sp.
TTAAAATAATAATGTAATTCAAAGCAGGCGTTTTTATGAGATAGAACACTGTATCTTCACAAAAAAAACAACCCAAGCGTTCGTTGCACCCAAGAGTTTTTAGCACTCTGCGGTTTCAGCTTGGGTCGTTTTATAAGATTTACAAGGAATAATAGCGGCCATCTCAACGACTTTGATTCCGTTGTTTTAAACTTCATATGTAAAAGTAAGAAATGTTGATCGGATTGAGTTCAACTTGCTCATATTGTTTATTTTATATTCCTTTGGTCTTCAGAAAAAAAGCTTGTATTTATAGCGCTTTTCAGTTTTAGTTGAAATTTCCCCACCTCACCTAATTCACACTCCTTACGCAAATCACTGAGTGGACTCAGTCACAATTTTCGCTACATTTGAGTCCCCCTTAAAACAGGGTATAAACCCTTTTTTAAAAAGTAAAATAAAACTAAACACACCTACGCCATGAGATTACTCTTTGCGCTTGTCATCTCCATGTTTTGGAGTACCCTTATTTACAGCCAAATTCCGCCTGGATACTACAATAGCGTTGCAGGCCTTAGCGGCAATGCTTTGAAGTCAGCACTCAACGATATTATCGATGGTCATGTTGAGTTTCCGTACACGAGCAGCTCCATGGATGCATGGGACGTGCTAAAGTTAGCCGATCAAGATCCTGATACGCCTACCAATGTAATTGGATTGTATTCTAACTTTTCTATGAATGGACCATTGGAATACAACAATGCCCGTGGGTGGAGCCGAGAACATGTTTGGGCAAAGTCGCGTGGTGATTTCAGTACCAGCCCAGGTATTGGAACTGATTTACACAATTTACGAGCTGAGGATATTTCTACGAATACGGCTAGAAATAATCGAAATTTTGATGAGGCTACTATTCAATATATTGACGGAAGTGGAAATTACTTCGGCACTACGGATTCTTATACTTCAGCTACTGAATGGATATGGGAGCCTCGAGACGAAGTAAAAGGAGATGTGGCCCGCATTATTTTTTACATGTCTGTTCGGTATGAGGGCGAACACGGAGAGTTAGACTTAGAGTTAACCGACAGTATTTTACCCAAATCGAGTAAGTTGCCTTTACATGGAAATGCGCGAACGTTATATCGTTGGCATTTGGCTGATACCGTTAGCGCAGCAGAACGAAGAAGAAACGATACTATATTTAAGTATCAACAGAATCGAAATCCTTTTGTGGATCACCCAGAATATGTAGCGGCTATTTATGGGGCTACATACGGCACTACAGTAGGTGAAGTGGCAACACAAAGGGCAACTCCTGTTTTACTTACGGTATTCCCAACTCCCTCAACTGATAGCTTTACTGTATCGCTAAACAATGGAGTGCTTCGTGTAGTTTCAATATACGATGCAAGAGGAGTTCGAATTTTACAACAGCACCTAAATAGCACCAACCGGATGAAATTTCAGACACCTTTAAAACGCGGTTTTTATACCATCGAAGCTATTGATGCCAACAATCGAATATGGACGGTAAAGCATATGGTCTATTAGCGATTACAGTATTATAGCAGCTGTAATAGGTGGAATTTAAACCGATATGACGTTTTGACTAGATAAACATTTATTATTGAATCAATCTAATAGATAAACAATAATTAATGAAAATCGTTTTTTATATTTGGAAATCAAACTTAAAAAAATAGTTCATGTTACGACCTTTATTTTTAGCACTTATAGTAGCTACTACGTTATTTAGTTGCGGTAATTATCAAACCAAAACCACCGAATTTGAAATTGATTTAAAGGCAGATGGGCCTTTTTTCGCAGGGGCTAATAGCTTAATTGGAGAAGTGCAGTTTGATGCAGCATCCGTGCTTGGTGTCGATGGTTTTTCTGAAATATCAAATGTAACCATCTCAGAAATTTCGGTAGAGCTTCAAGAGGGGCAGGCATTTACATTGGATCAGTTTGGAAGTGCCGCTCTCCAATTAGTGAGCGATAATAGCCCAATGACGAGTATTGCGGTGATGAACCCAATTGTAGTAAAAGATGATGAGATTAACTTAACCGTAAGTAATGAAGCGGAAGTAACGAGCTTTTTTAAAGACGGTACGTTTTCTGTATTGCTTGACCTTGATTTTTTGGAAGATAGCTATGAAGACTATCTAGAGGCTGAAGTTGAAATAACATTAACAATTGAATATAAATAATAGATGATTATGAAAAAGTGGATAACAACCTTATCGTTTTTAGTAGCCGTATTAATATCTTTAAATGGAATTGCACAAGAAAAAGCCGACCGTTTAGTGGGTATTTGGGAGCCAAGCCACGGTAAAGCGAAAGTGAAAATTGATAAAATTGGTAGTAAGTATTACGGTAAAATTGTATGGTTAAAAGAGCCAAACGATCCGGAAACCAATGCACCTAAAGTGGATAAAAATAATCCTGATGAAGCAATGCAATCAACGCCATTGAGAGGATACCGAATTTTGAAAGATTTTGTTTACACGGATGAAGATGAGTGGACAGAAGGAACGATATATGATCCTGAGAATGGAAATACGTATAGCTGTATCATTAAAATGACGGATGAAAACACCTTGGACATTAGAGGTTATATCGGGGTTTCTGCCTTGGGTAGAACCGATGTGTGGAAGCGTTTAAAAATGCCATCCAAAAAGAAATAGTTTATTCATTAATCGATAAAAGATGAAGCATCAGCGCTATCATTGGTTGTTTGTATTGACTTTGGGGTTGTTTACCACCTCTGCAATTGCACAAACAGATACCACAGCAGTAGAAGAAGAAGAGGATTACAGTATATATGACAATCTGGATTTTGTAGATGAAGGAGCAAAGCGGTTTGCTTCGGCTAAAATAAAGGGTATTAGTCCTCAAAAACTAATCACCGTAGGTTACGATTTTCAAGGAAGTTATGATTTAGAAGCCGGAGGTTACTTTGGTATTCCTACGCAAACAGCCACTGTAAATAATACACAAGGGTTACGTTTGGAAGCAAATATTCCTGTTTACTCTAAGAATAGTTTAATTGTACAAGTAGGCGCCCGTTATTGGGACATCAATTACGATATTGAGAACGCAGACCAGTTTGGTAATCCAATGATTGAGTCGCTCAATGATAATGGGCTGACGAGTTTGGGGTTAAATACAACCATCTACAAACCACTCAATGAAAATAGTTTTTTACTGTTTAAGTTAGATGCAGGAATGAATGGTGATTATGCTATGAGCGATTTACAGCCAATGAAGTATAATCGGTACTCTATTGCAGCTTTATGGGGAAAACGACCAAATGACAACAAGCAGTGGGCAGTGGGTTTATCTCGAACGTACAGAGCAGGAGAAATGAATTACATTCCTGTAGTGATGTATAACTGGACATCAGTGAACAATAAATGGGGAACGGAGATTTTATTTCCTGCAAGAGGTCATGTTAGATACACTTTAAACCCAAGAAGCATGTTGTTTGCAGGGTTTGAATTGGAAGGGAATAGTTTTAGAATTGGAAATCAAAAGGCTGAATTTAACCCAAATGATAATACACAGCTAGAAGACTTAGAGATCAGACGTGGTGAGTTGCGTTTTCGATTGATGTATGAGCGCCAAATTACTGGTTTTATATGGTTATCAGCGCAAGCTGGTTATCGATATAACTATTCCTATAATGTGGATCAGCTAGAAGATGGAGAAGATTTTTACCGTGGATTTTTCGGAGATCAAGACTATGCTTTTGAAAATGACTTGACCAATCCGGTTTACTTCAATATCAGTATAAACTTAGTGAGTCCGTAAAGGAGATTAAAAACATAAACTTAAAAAGGAGTTATTGAAAAATGGCTCCTTTTTTTATGGTTGTAATTAGCGTTTGTAGATTTTGCTGACGGTTGTAGCCGTTTTTAAGAAGTACATGCCCGATTGCAGATTCGAAAGGCTTAACACAATGTTTGTTGTATTTTTTTCGATAAGAATTGCTTCATTGGTTACATCTTGGCCAAGCAGGTTGAATACGTGCATCTGTGTGAGTTCATTTCTACTTCCACTAATCGTTACTTGATTATTAGTAGGGTTGGGGTAGGTGAGGAGGTGTTCTTTTTGTAGGTTGGTGGATACAGTTTGAATTCCACTGTGGGAATAATCACCATTAAAATCAGTTTGCTTTAATCGGTAGTAGGAGGTAAGATCGAGTGGGGTTTGGTCGATATAGGTATACTCGACCAATTCAGATGAGTTACCTTTCCCATTTATAGTTGCAAGTTCAGACCAATTGGAGGCATCTTTTGATCGCTCTATGGTAAAGTAATCGTTATTAATTTCTGAGGCGGTTTTCCACGTCAGCTGAACCTCATTTTGCAAATTTAGCTGAGCTGAAAATTCAAGTAATTCTATTGGGAGCGTACCACATAGTACAGCAGCCGAAAATTGAGGGGAAATGGTATAAAAGGTAGATGGATTATTTTGATTATTAAACTCTGTGGCAATCCAATCAGGTGAAAGCACACCATTGTATGAACGTATCTCATCCAGATCCCCTTGAAAGCGATTACCTGACTCACCTGCTGCAACTTCGCCACCAATAGAGGCGTTGCCTGTTGCACTATTTAAAGTACCTATGTCGGTTGTGCTTGCTACCAATACACCGTCTAAATAGATGGCCTTAAATCCTGTTGAAGTGTTAAAGGTTGCCGTTACATAATACCATACTCCATTCGAAACAAGCGAAGGGGAGTCTAAAGAAGTACCTCCAACTCCTCTAATATAAAATCGAATCCTACCCGCTCCTGGATCTCCTAAACTAATTGCATGCCCACCCGACCCATTGGTTTCATCATCACAAATAATACGTTGTCCTGTTCTAGATATATCATTTGTTCTAAACCATGCGGAATATGAGAAACTACTGGTCTTATTAGGATGATTGGTTAATTCTATCCAATTATTTGGGTCTACAAAATTTTGACCATCGGCAAGTTTTGCAGGAGAAAGGTCGGTAGAGCCATTATTTGTTCCGTTATTTCCATTCCCGGATGCATCTACAAAGTCGTCATTCAAATGCCAAACGCCATCGTATCCGGCATCCCAAGTATTAGCGTTTGAAGGATTGCTGCTTACTGAGGAGTTTCCATAATACATTAATATATTATAGTCGATGGTAGGCGAAAGTGAAGGAATTTTAACCCAAGCAATATAGGTGCCATTGGTGGGGTCGTAGCTTTCTATCTCGTGACTTAATACATCACTGCAATTGGAAGTAGTAAAAATGATATCATAACCATTTATATTCTCGACATTACCTCCACTTGAAGTGTGTCGTAAATCTCCATCAGTAAAGCTGATTAAAACAGGGAAATCTAAGTGATTGGAGCTGCCTTCAACTTGAGAAGACTGGATGAGCAATTGTTTTCCAAAGCTGTAGCCCGGTGGTTGAGCAACAGCGGCTGCGTAAAAGAGAAAACTAATAAGGATAGTTAGAGACTTCATTTATCTTCTTTCTAAACGAGTAATTAATGAAGCAGTAGGTATCCTTGGGTTAATTTACTACAAAAATAGAAAAACAGAAACATTTTAATCAATGGTTTCTACCTCGTTCTTAACATTAAAACGTTGATAAGGTATACCTCACATTACTTTTTCACCAATGATGCCGACTAAGAACCCAAGAGTTGCACCAAGTGATGTCATGTAGTTTTGATTAAGCTTGCTTTTAGGTATAATGTCTTGAATTAATAGATACAATATACCTCCACTTGCAAACACCATTAGGTGGGCAGTTAATTCAGGGTAATCACTTAAAACGAAATGACCTGTCAGTGCTCCAATTATGCCACAAGTGCTCAATCCAAGAAAAATAATCAAGGTCTTTGATTCAGAAAAGCCGCTTTGAACAAGGTCTCGGTAGGAATTAAAAGCTTCAGGCAAATTTTGTAAACCAATAAATACTGCCAATAAAGACGACATGCCAGGGTCAATAGCATATACAGCGCCGAGAGCAATGGATTCAGGTACAAAATCCATCATCATGGCAAGTAAAGTCGCCGTTTGGCCACCACTTTTGGCTAACGCCCGATCGATGAACATAAATAAAACAGCTCCTGCAACAAAAGATAAAGCCATAGGAATTAAGCTAAGCTCTTCCATCCCTTTAGGAATCAAGACTAATGCTAGCGCCGATAGAATAATACCTGCACCAAAAGACATTAACCCATGTGTGATTTCATATTTTAATGCACCTTCTTTAATGTGGTGATTAAAGTACTTAGCTAGTA
>CBFHLF010000130.1:0-6265 GCA_965656555.1 uncultured Acidiluteibacter sp.
CGGCTGAAAAGCACAATTTATCTTCATTTGGTCGCAGCGAGCAAGCAAAATTAGAAAGCACTTCCGGTAACATTGGAATTACACGGTCTACCAAGTAAACCGACGTTCCTCTTTCATAGGCTTCTTTGTCTAAAGCGGAACCTTCCTTTAAATAATGTGATACATCGGCAATGTGAACGCCAATTTCAATACTTCCATTGTCTAATATTTGATAAGACAAGGCATCATCAAAATCTTTCGCATCATTTGGATCTATGGTGAAGGTAGTGATATCGCGCATATCTCTACGCTCTTTAATGTCCTTCGTTGTGATACGCGTATCGATATTATCAGCTGCTTCTGTAATTTTTCTCGGGAACGTAATCGGCAAACCATATTCAGCTAAAATGGAGTGCATTTCTGTATCATTATCTCCTGGCATTCCCAGTACTTTAATGATCACACCAAATGGGTTTTTAGCGCCTTGTGGCCAATCGGTCATTTTAGCAACTACCTTTTCGCCGTCTTTGGCGTCACCTAGCTTTTCTTTGTCGATAAAAATATCTGCCGGCACTTTTCTGTCATCAGGAATTACAAAAGCAAAGTTTTTATTCATCTGCACAGTGCCTACAAATTCTGTCTTTGCTCTTTTTAGAATGTGAATAATTTCACCTTCAGCTTTTCCACTGCGTTTTACTTTTAATACAGCCACTTCTACTTCATCGCCATTCATAGCATTAGCAGTATGGTTGGAGGAAACATATATGTCATCCATTCCATCTACATTTGGAACGATGTAAGCCGCTCCTGTGCTTGTCATGTCTACTATTCCGACAATAATTTCTCGAGCACGTTTGGTGATGACGAATCGGCCTAAGTCCACTTCTTCCAGCTTTCCTGCATCCGCAAGGTCGTACATCATTTTGCTAATCAGCTTGCGAACGGATGGTTTGTTGATGCTTAATCGCTTTGATATCTGTTTGTAATTAAATATTTTAGAGGGTTCGCTTCTAAAGATTTCCAAGATAGCTTTGGAGTAATTTTTTATGTTAGAAGGGGGTTGGTATTTTCTTTTGTAAGCCATTCGGCGAGTTGTTTTAATTTAAATTGCATTGAAATGCTATGCAAAGCTAATCAATTGCTCCGTAGTGGGAATTTAAATAAAGGTTATGGAAGTTGAAAGCGATTTTTTTGTTAGATAGTTGGAGGTTAAGCGAAAAAAGTTACTATTTAATCACACTTCTTCTCCATACTCGCTTCTGCCGCTTTACTCCCCAAACCTGCAGCCGTTTGCCACGAAACACATGCTTTTTCATTTAGTTCCAACGAATAATAAACATTAGCAAGGTTGTTGTGCGCGCTGCTGTTTGATGGTATTTTGTCAATCACCTTTAAGTAATCTTCTACTGCTCCTTCCAGATCATTTAGACTAATTTTTACTTCTGCACGGTAGTAAATAGCTTCCATGTTTTTTGGGTTAGCCGCTATGGCCTCATTAAAATGAGTGAGCGCCTCATTTAATGCTCCTAAGTTGGTTAATTGCCTACCCTTGTAGATGATGTACTTATTTTCATCCATTGGGTTGAGTTGCTGATAGGCATCCATATCTGCAATGGCCTTTTTGTTTTGTTGGGTATAAAAATATGCGAGCGATCTATTTTTATATGCACCGATATAATTGGGGTTTAGTTCCAATGCTTTTGTAAAATCAATGATGGCACCTTCGTAATCTTTTTGTTTGGCCCTTAAAATGGCTCTACTGTTAAAGGTTTCTGCCATGGAACTGTCCAAGGTGAGGCTTTTGGAAAAATCTGCGAGAGCGAGTTGTAAACTATCTACCGCCATGTAAGCAGTTCCTCTATTGGAGTATATGAGCGCGTCATCACCTTTTAGTTGTAATGCTGAAGTGAAATCACTGATAGCCTTTGCAGCTTGATTTCTTTTTAAATAAATATTCCCTCTGTTGGTATAGGCTAAGTCAAGGGATGGATTAAATTCTATGGCTTTATTTACATCAATAAATGATGCATCAAAATTATTGCTGAGGTAATAAGCTTGCCCACGTTCATTGTAAGGAATTCCTCTATCTGGGTATCGATTAATGACATCGGTCCATAGGGTTGGACTGTCTTTCCATACTTCCGCTCTACTTTTTGAAATGATTGAATAAGAAATAATGACGAGTGTAATGCCTGAATAGAATACGCTATTTCTTACTTTTTCAGTAGCAACAAATGAATGGCTCAGCAGGAAAAACAAAGCGATATTCGCAATGTATGCGTAACGCTCATTGATTAAGTCATTTCCTGTTGGTATAATTTTAATAATTAGTGCAATGTGTAAGATGTAGAAGCCTGCGGTGAAAAGAACAAGTGGATGTTTTTTACCGTATTTAACTATTGCCCAACCAACAGCTACTAAAGCTAACGGAGCGATGTAATAGATAACAGAAAAATCTCCGCTAATTGGATAAAAGTATTTCGCTGAAAGCTCAAAAGGCATCAAACTTTTGATTGGGTAAAATAAGATGGAATAACTCACCATACAGATGCGTTCCAAGATAGAATACTCGGCCATATCCTGAATAAAATCGATGGATTGTTGTGCCTTTATATTAACTATTCCAAAAAATACGGAAAGTAAGATGAGTGGTATTTTATTCCACTGAGCTTTCAGATTCATTGATCTTCCTTGATAAAAATCAATTAAAATCAGTGCAATAGGAAAAGTAACCGCAGCCGATTTACTAAGTAAGGCGAATACAAATGCTAGTGCAGTGAGCACGTATTTTAAAGTATCTTTTAAATAATGAGAAGTGTAAAGAACCAATCCGCTTAAGTAAAAGAAGGCATAAACTAAATCTTTACGACTACTGAGCCAAGCCACATTTTCCACAGCCATGGGTGATACAGCAAATAGCAATGCACAAATTACCGCTACCTCGGTATGTTTACCAATGTGTTTGATGAATTGAAAAACCAACAAACAATTCGCTAAGTGAAAAAGTAAGTTAGTGATGTGAAAAATGGTGGCGTCTCCATTTCCTAAATTCCAATCAGCTGCCCAAGTAAGTGTAGTGAGTGGATGGTATAAACCTTCGATGAAGCTGGTAAAAAGCTGTGGAAGTAGGCTCCAACTAAAGTTAGTGACGTATAAATTTTTGAATATTAATACATCATCATCATAGTTAATCAGAAAATCGTAACCAATACTATCCCAATAAATAAAGCCTATTAAAAAGGGTAGTAAAAGCAAGAGAAAAAGTGGTTGATTCGATTTTTTCATGAATTAAGCATAATAAAACACTAATCTATGAAAATCTTATTTTGTAGCACGACTGACCGATAGAATTATAATAATGGATTTGTAAAAAAAATCAATTAATATTTCAGTGTAGGAAAGATTTAAATCTATCTAGATGTTGTTGGACTGCCATTTAGAAAAATGAGAGTAAATCAGAAGAATTCTCTTAGGGAAACCGGAAAGCTTCGAAGGTGGGCCGAGAAGATCATTCGGCTGAACTTAGAGAATACGATGATTTTCTTTTATTTTATAAGGGCTGAGCTTTTTGTTTTACTTTTTGCTCACAAAAAAGTAAAGAGAGAAATAATTAAGATATGAATTTCAAAACTTGTTAAACAATGATCATTTTATAGATTATCTGATTTTATCTTTCACTTTGGTCAACGGAAAGACAGATTGATTAGAAATCTTATCCTTATTTTGCATTAAACAAACTATTCATGAGTCACGTCGTAATTATTGGTAATGGTATTTCTGGAGTTACCGCTGCACGTCATATCCGTAAAAATTCGAATAAAGAAATCACGATTATATCAGGCGAAACTGAACACTTTTTCTCTCGCACCGCTTTAATGTATGTTTTTATGGGGCATATGAAGTATGAAAATATAAAGCCTTATGAAGATTCCTTCTGGAAGAAAAATCGAATAAACCTTAAACAAGCTTGGGTAGAGAATATTGATACGGATAGTCAGCAAGTGCAACTATCAGGTGGAGAAACGATGGCGTATGATGAGTTAATCATAGCAACGGGAAGTAAGCCTAATAGGTTTGGATGGGAAGGTCAGGATTTAAAGGGTGTGCAAGGTTTGTACAGTTATCAAGATTTAGAATTACTAGAAGAAAATGTAAAAAGGACGCAGAAAGCGGTTATCGTAGGCGGTGGATTGATAGGAGTAGAGCTAGCAGAAATGTTGCATACCAGAGGAATTGAAGTTACTTTCTTGGTTCGTGAAGAGCGTTTTTGGGGTGGCGTATTACCAAAAGAGGAAGGCGAATTAATTGCGAAGCACATTATAAAAAATGGAATTAACCTCGTTTTTAATACAGAACTGGATATTATACACGGCAATGATCAAGGTGAAGTAATCGGGATAACGACCAAGGATGGTCAAAAGATAGATTGCCAATTGGTTGGGTTAACAGCAGGAGTGAGTCCAAATATTGGAGTTGTGGAAGCTTCTAAAGTTGAAACGAAGAGAGGTGTTTTAGTCGATCATTATTTAAAAACATCTGCTCCTAATGTATATGCCATAGGCGACTGTGCAGAGTTTCACCAGCACCCAACTGATCGTAAAAATATAGAGCAAGTGTGGTATACCGGTAAAATGATGGGCGAAACGGTAGCTTTAACTATCTGTGGAAATCCAACGAAATACCAACCTGGTATTTGGTTTAATTCAGCTAAATTTTTTGAAATTGAATACCAAACGTATGGATGGGTTTGGAGTAAGCCAAAGGAAAATGAAACCGTATTTTGTTGGCAACATCCTACCAAGGAAATTTTACTCAAACTTGTCTTTGATAAAAATACTGATGCACTACTTGGAGTCAACACTTTTGGGCTACGAATGCGACACGATGTTTGCGATACTTGGATTTCCAATAAGGTGCATATAGATACAGTTATGCAAAACTTAGGTGCTGCGAATTTTGACCCTGAGTTATATACTGCTTACGAATCACAAATTGTGGGAGCTTACAATCAGCAATTCAATAAACAAATCAATCTTAAGATGAAGAAAGGTGGAAGAATTGCCAACTTATTAACCAAAATCCTAAACGTATAATGAAGAAGTTATTACAACGAATAGGATTGGCCTTATTTGCCATTGGGTTTGTCGCTTTTATCGGTAGTTTATTCACTAGTAATTATACACTTACAAATGAAATTATAACAAGTAGCGCCAGTAATTCAGAGCAAGCAGTGGTGTTACAAGAAATTCTAGCTGAGGTAGTTGGTAAAGAATATTCCTCTAAATGGGGTTTTAGTCATGCGATTAGTTCAGAAATTGAGTCTATTAACGAGATTTATCGGTCAAATGAAGAGTGGAGTAAGGTAATATATGGGCAAAAAGAGTTGCTCTTTTACTTCACTAAAAAAGCAATAAGAGGCCCGGTTAGTCAAAACGGATCACTTTGGTTTCTGCTGACTTTTGGTGTTGGAATTTTAGGTGCTGTTTTAACCAATGTTTTCAGCTATCTCGGTCATCCGGGAATTAAAAATAACGGAATATTTAGAAGCACTTGGAAAAGTAGAGGAGCAGTAGGCGTTTTATTAGGTGCCTTTCTGATCGTGTTTTACATTCTGCTTTATTGGTTTCCGCAATACATTGCAGAATGGGCCTTAATGCTTGACCCATTAAGTGAATCATTAAGCGGAAATCCTGCTAGCCAGTGGTTTTTATATGGCTTTTTGTACACTTTGGCGATTCTTACTATGGGTATTCGGTTCATTAAAAAATACCGGCATAATAAGTACCAAATGGTGCGAACTATTTCTGTGATGTTTTTCCAGACGTCCTTCGCTTTTGTAATTCCAGATATTTTAGCCCGCTTAAATTTACCGGCTTATGATTTAAAAAATATCTTCCCGCTAGATTATTCCTTGTTTTTCGAATGGCGATTGGACGAATACTTGACCAATGGATTTATTGGATATTTCATGCTGTTTTGGTCGATTAGTTTGTTTGTAATAGGTGTTCCGGTGATTACTTATTTCTATGGTAAGCGATGGTATTGCTCATGGGTTTGTGGCTGCGGTGGATTAGCAGAAACTGCAGGGGATGAGTTTCGGCATTTATCAGACAAATCATTAAATGCATGGAAGTTTGAGCGAATTTCCATCAATTTAGTGTTGGTGTTTGCTGTAGTTATGACGATTGCTGTCATTTATGCGTATTTAACCGGCGATTATAATTTATATGGAATCGATACTTATAAAATTAGAGAATGGTATGGATTTTTAATTGGTTCTGTATTC
>CBFHLF010000131.1:0-6194 GCA_965656555.1 uncultured Acidiluteibacter sp.
CTTCTTCTTCGTTAACTCTACCTCTTCTCCGTTTACTTTATCATGAATTTCAGTTGTGCTCTTAGCCAATAAGAAAATACCACCTGCAATTAAAATCAAGTCTCGAACGCTGATTGCTAAGTCGAATATGGTAAAAAGCGGATTCGTTAATTGGACGATGTAAGAGATACCCATCAATAAGAATATTCGAATCACAATGGCAAGCACTAATCCAATATTCCGTGCTTTTGCTTGCTTCTCTATTGGTAATTTGTCGGCTACAATAGAAATAAAAATAATGTTGTCAATCCCCAACACAATCTCTAAGAAGGTTAGCGTTAAAAGGCTAATCCATGTTTCCGGCAGTAAAAATATTTCCATAGTGACTTAATTTAAACGTTCTCAAAATTATAAAAGTGAAGTGACACCACCATACCAACTGTCATTTTTCTGCGACCATTCATCCTTTTCTGTCTCCACAAATCAAGTAATTTTAAAAAATATGGTACTATGCATTGCAAAATACCTTTTAAAAGACATATCTTTGCTTAACATTTAAAACCAAGAATCAATGAAACGCATCAGTTTAATAATCATCGTACTGCTAACTTCTCTTTTCGCTTTTGCAGGAAATGGTGGA
This sequence comes from uncultured Acidiluteibacter sp., assembly GCA_965656555.1. Classification (GTDB taxonomy): domain Bacteria; phylum Bacteroidota; class Bacteroidia; order Flavobacteriales_E; family Vicingaceae; genus Acidiluteibacter. Next base: position 620 of record CBFHLF010000131.1, read on the forward strand.
AAATCAGATAAAATTTATCAGCAATTGAAAAGCAATCACGATTGCTTTAGCATGAGCTTATCAAAAGAGATGATTGATGCTTTTGATATTGACATCGACCTAGACGGAAAGCAAAAATGGGTAACAGGAGATTTTTTAGAAGGCCGCTTTTTAGTGATCAGTGATGTGAAAAAAGGAAGCGATGTGCGAAAAGCATTTTTGAAAGAGGGCTATGAAGAAGTGAACTTAGAAGAAGAGGTGGACGAGTTCCGCTCTTCCAATGAGGAAACTTATTTAGTGATCCACAAATCTGGAACCACCGTAAAAGAAGCCCACTTTATCGTTACGACGGATAGCAATACTGTATTGTTATCGATCTACGGAAATATGAAAGTGAAAAAACAAAAATAATCGACCCAAGGAGCTATTATGAAAATTGAAAACACACAAGCTCAAATGCGGAAAGGAGTATTAGAATATTGCATTCTATCGCTGCTTTCAGCAGGAGAAGCCTACCCTTCTGAAATCATCAATGAATTGAAAGAAGGAAAACTAATCGTAGTGGAAGGTACGCTGTACCCGCTACTAACACGATTAAAAAATGCAGAACTACTTTCCTACCGATGGGAAGAGTCGAAATCGGGTCCACCGAGAAAATATTACCAGCTTACAGAAAAGGGAAGTAACTTCTTAAAGGAGCTAGACGTTACATGGAGTGACCTGATGAAAGCTGTAGAATTAACACGAAAAAAGAACGCATAACCTGACCAACCACAAACCATAAAGAAATGAACAAAACAGTAACTGCCAATATCAGTGGAATCGTATTTTACCTAGAGATAGATGCATACGATAAGCTTAACAACTACTTAGCTACCATAAAAAACTACTTAAATGATGCTGACAGTCGTGACGAAATCATGGCGGATATAGAATCTAGAATTGCTGAGTTATTTAAAGAACGTTTTAACAATGAGCGCTCTGTGGTAATTATGAGCGACGTAGATCATGTAATTGCAATAATGGGTGAGCCAGAGCAATATATAGAAGATGGAGAAACAGCTGATAGCTTCGGGTGGGGCAACAGCGGTGAACAATCATACAAAAGCAAATCAAAACGCATTTTTAGAGATGAAGACGATAAAGTGATTGGTGGTGTTTGTGCAGGTATTGGTCACTACTTTGGCATCGATCGCATTTGGATCCGAATCATTTTTCTTTTCGCATTTTTTGTTTGGGGAGTTGGGTTTATTCCTTACTTGATTTTATGGATCGTTATACCAAAAGCCAAAACCACTGCTGAAAAGCTTGAAATGAAAGGTGAAGCAGTAAATGTAGATAACATCAAAAAAACGGTAGAAGATAAATTTAACGACCTTAAAGATTCTTTTAACGGTGAGGGTGCAAAAAATGCGGCCAACTCTGTAAGCAGTGTGCTCTCTAAAATCATCACCTTCATTGGCACGGTGATTCTGTTTATCTTAAAGTTCTTCGTCAAGTTTATCGGCGTAATTCTATTGATAATTGGTATCGCATTTTTGTTCGTTCTTTTAGCTACCGCTTTTAATTCTGAAGTAGTCAATATTTTTACAGACAATGGGGTATTTCAAGTGAAATCCTATGACATTATCCACGCATTAATTGGAACGGGAACCAATGCTACTTTAACTATCATTGCCATCATCCTACTATTTGGAATACCTGTAATCTCTCTTATATATGCGGCTATTAAGCTGCTATTCAAAGTTAAAACCAACAATAGAGCTATTGGAATAAGTTTAATTGCTTTATGGGTTGTAGGGGTTGTATTGAGCTTTTTTATTGGCTCAATTACCTTGAGTGATTTTAGTGTTAGCCAAAAGACACGCGAAACCATAGCAGTAGATAGCAAAAACACCATCTACTTAAATACACTCACGGAAGACGATAATGCCTATGGCGAATTTGTATTTCCACCTACCAATAGCGACATTTGGATCGATTCAGATCGCATTTTCTATGATAACTTGACAGTAGATGTTTTGCCTTCAAAAGGAAATAACATTGAGTTAATAGTAGAGCGATCAGCAGATGCAAAATCACGAAAATTAGCCAAAGAGCGAGCTGAGCAGATTTCATTCACATACGTCCTTACTGACTCTGTATTAAAAATTAGTCCCTACCTTGATTTCAAAATTGAAGATCAATTAAGAAGTCAACAAGTAAAGGTGCACATTATGCTACCGATTGGTACTAAAATCGTTTTACAAGAAGGAAGTGAAGAAGTAATTTATGATATCAAAAATGTCACCAATGAATACGATTTAGACATGGTAGGAGAAACTTGGATTATGCTAGAGAATGGATTAAATTGTCTTGACTGCGAGTTATTACCAAGCGTTTCTAGCCAATCGGTGGACACTGCGAAAACCATCATACACTAGAACTTATGAAACATCATCGCCATTTGCGTAAAGTAATATTCCTGCTAACAGTTGTCGGCCTTACAAGCATTACATTTATGCTAGCTGTGGGTGAAATAAAAAAGCAAATGAGTTGGAATCGCTCCACCTCAAATAAAACCATTTCTCCTAGTCAGCCTGATTATACCTTTTCACTGAACTTGTTTCAAACAATAAACAAAACACAATGATTTAAACAAAAGTTAACGTCTAATTATTTCATAGTAAAACAAAAAAGGCTTAACTTGCAATGTGCCATTCGACTGATTAATAAAACTACAGTTAAACAATTTTTAATCATCCTTTCAATATCAAAGGCACATTTTAAGCAGGAGGCACTTCCCTCCTGCTTTCTTTTTGGCCCCATTTTTTTGCCTCCAAAAAAAGGGTATTTTTTGGTAATTTCGCAAAGCAAATTTTTAAACACGATATTTCATGAGCAAAGAAGCGACCCTAGATAATTCAAGCACCAAGAAGTTGAGCAAAGAAGAATTTACACAAGATATATTGGCAGATTATTCTCTAGCAGTTTTAAGCAGAGAAACCTCATTGCTAGGAAGAAGAGAAGTGCTGACGGGAAAAGCAAAATTTGGAATTTTTGGCGACGGAAAGGAAGTTCCTCAGTTGGCCATGGCGAAGTTTTTTCAAAATGGTGACTTCAGGTCTGGTTACTACAGAGATCAAACCTTTATGATGGCGATCGATCAATTAACCGTTCGTCAGTTTTTTGCTCAATTATATGCTAATCCTAGCGTTGAACTAGAGCCTGCATCAGGTGGTCGCTCCATGAATGGTCACTTTGCAACCCGTAGTTTAAATGAAGACGGTACATGGAAAGATCTTACTGCACAAAAAAACTCCTCTGCAGATATTTCTCCAACGGCAGGACAGATGCCTCGATTACTTGGCTTAGCGCAAGCATCTAAAATCTACCGAAACGTAGAGGAGCTTAAAGGAGAAAATAACTTTTCTAAAGAAGGAAACGAAGTTGCCTTTGGAACCATTGGTGACGCTTCTACTTCTGAGGGTTTATTTTGGGAAGCTATTAATGCAGCAGGTGTTTTACAAATCCCAATGGTCATGTCTGTTTGGGATGATGGACATGGAATATCTGTTCCGAAAAAATACCAAACCACTAAAGAAAGTATTTCTGAAGTGCTAAAAGGATTTCAGCGTGATGGCAAAGGCAGCAATGGCTATGAAATACTAAAAACTAAAGGGTGGGATTATGCGCACCTGATTGAGACATATGAAAAAGCAACTGCCATTGCACGGGAACAGCATGTCCCAGTATTGATCCACGTAGAAGAAGTAACTCAGCCACAAGGTCACTCTACTTCTGGATCTCATGAGCGATACAAATCTAAAGAACGATTAGCTTGGGAGGAAGAATACGACTGCATCAATCAATTTGGTAAATGGATTATTGAAAAAGGGATTGCCACTCAAGAGCAATTAGATGAGATAAAAAATGCGGCTAAAAAACAAGTTAGAGACGAAAAGAAAGCAGCTTGGGAAGATTTTATCAATCCGATCAAAGCTGACCGAGACGAAGCTGTTGCTTTGTTGCAAGCGATTGCCGATGAGTCAGGTCATGCAGCAAAAATAAATGAACTAATAAATCCATTGAAGTCAGCTGTAGAGCCGATAAGAAAAGACATTATTTCTGCTGCTAAACGAACGTTGCGATTAATTAAACATGAAAATTTATCCAGCAAAGAAGCACTCATCAACTGGTTGGGCTACAGCACTTCAATTAATAGTGAACGGTATAGTTCGCATTTATATTCTGAATCAGCAGATAGCCCGCTTCACATTGAAGAAGTAAAACCTACTTATGATGAGAATGCTGAGTTAGTAGATGGTCGATTAGTGGTGAGAGATAACTTTGATGCCTTATTTGCAAAGTATCCAAACACCCTCATCTTCGGAGAGGATTCAGGTAAAATTGGGGATGTAAACCAAGGGCTAGAAGGAATGCAAGAGAAATACGGAGAGCTTAGAGTGAGCGATACCGGTATTCGTGAAGCCACTATTCTAGGACAAGGTATTGGTATGGCCATGAGAGGCTTGCGCCCAATAGCTGAAATACAGTATTTAGATTATTTATTGTATGCTCTTCAAATCATGAGTGATGATTTGGCGACACTTCATTACCGATCTAAAGGCGGACAAAAAGCCCCTTTAATTGTACGAACTAGAGGTCACCGATTAGAAGGTATCTGGCACTCAGGATCTCCAATGGGGACCATTATCAATAGCATTAAAGGAATCCACGTGTGCGTGCCTAGAAATTTAACCTCAGCGGCTGGTATGTATAATACCTTATTAAAAGGTGATGATCCAGGCTTAATCATAGAGCCATTAAACGCCTACAGAACTAAAGAAAAACTACCGACCAACTTAGGAGAGTTTCAAGTAGAATTAGGTGTGCCAGAGATTGTAAAAGAAGGTACGGATGTAACGGTCGTTTCTTATGGCTCTACGTGTAATCTAGCCGAAGAAGCAGTTGCACAACTAGCCGAGGAAGGAATTTCAGTAGAATTGATCGATGTAAGAACCCTAATGCCGTTTGATAAGAATGGGATGATTGGCGCTTCAATTAAGAAAACCAATCGTGTAGTATTCTTAGATGAAGATGTGGATGGTGGTGCTTCTGCCTTTATGATGCAGCAGGTGTTAGAGGGACAAAAAGCATACTTTGATTTAGATGCTGAACCAGTAACTTTAGCAGCCAAAAATCACCGACCTGCCTATGGTACTGACGGCGATTATTTCTCTAAACCCAGCATCGAGGATATGGTAGAAACAGTGTACAACTTAATGCACGAGGCAAAACCTCAGCAATTTCCTGCGATTTACTAATTATAAAATAGAGTGATACAAAAAAGCAGATGAGTATTCATCTGCTTTTTTTGTGGGTATACTCCAATGGTTTAAAAAGATACCCTGATTAGATAAAGTACAGCTTTGTTAATATGAAGATGCATTTTTTTAATTGTTAATCGCTTTTGGGAATTTTCAACCCAAAAAAAAGCCATCTCTTAAAAGATAGCTTTTTTTAGTTTTTGAGATATACTATGATTTATTCTTCCGCTTTCCTTTCTTCTTCTTATAGCGACCAAATTTTTCAACTTTATCTTTAATCCCGTAGT
>CBFHLF010000132.1:0-6138 GCA_965656555.1 uncultured Acidiluteibacter sp.
TGCAGTGGTGTTGGCTGTTTTTTGCAAAACCAACTTCTTAACTCTTTTTTGTTCTTTTCCATAGCGCTGGTTCAATTGAATAAAAGCCATCAGCAGCTCTAATTGCTTGGGAGCTCTTCCCAACTCATCAAAGATTTCTTTTAGCTGCTCCTCATCATTCGCTCGATTACTCAAACGAACATAACTCTCCATCTTTGGCTTATAGCGTCGTTTTAGCTCTTCCTCTACAACTATTGCTTTCTTCTCAATCAAGCGTTTAATGTAGCTGTGAATGTTTTTAATTCCTAAGATTTCTGAAATTTCAGCGAGATTTAATTCATTTCGAACCTCCAATGCTTCTACAATCAAGTACTCATTGTCTGAAAGGTCTTCCATCGCTTCACGGTATGCTGCATGAAGCAATATCTTGGTTTCGCTAGCTAGTTTTAATGAAGATGGCAATGCAGCATTCATTACTTCCCCTGGAGTAGCCATATAATAGCTCTCGATCCACTTCCAAAGCTTTAACTGATACTTATTAACAATCGGTAAATCATCTAAGATCGACTCAATGTATTTAGCTTCATAAGCCGGAGCCGTTTCATGGATGGCCATTATAATTGCCGTGTACATTTTGGTTCCTTTTCCAAACTGCGCAATTACCCGCTTACCCACGGCTAGTTCTTCATTCCACTCTTTAGGAACACGATAAGTATATAAATTAGGGATTGGGAGCGGTAGCACCAAATCTACAAAGTAGGTAAGTCGACTCATTTATAAGGAAAGTATTTCTGCTAGTCGAAGCAAGTTTTCGTTTAATTTACTGTGGTGTTTTATGGCCTTTTCATAGCTTGTAAAAGCAATCTGGTTATTTACCACTCCTACCATTTGATTTGTTTTTCCATCAAGTAACGCCTCTACTGCAGCTACTCCTAATCGGCTTGCCAATACTCGGTCAGCTGCCGATGGGCTACCTCCACGCTGTATGTGCCCTAAAACCGTCACCTTGGTATCATAATAATCAAAACGCTCTTTTACTTTCTTCGCTACTTCAGCAGCATTTCCTGCGTCATCGCCTTCGGCTACAATGATAATTGCACTGCTTTTCTTTTGATCTCTACCTTTTTCTAATTTAGTGATTAGGGTATCTATATATGTTGGCGTTTCAGGCACTAGAATGGCCTCTGCTCCTACTCCTATTCCACTCCGCAAAGCGATAAATCCAGCATCTCGGCCCATGACCTCCACAAAAAACAATCGATCGTGAGAACTCGCCGTATCACGTATTTTATCCACTGCTTCCACCACAGTATTCAGGGCGGTGTCATAACCAATGGTGTTGTCCGTTCCAAACAAATCATTATCGATAGTGCCCGGTACTCCAATGGATGGAATTCCAAACTCCCCTTCAAATATTTTAGCTCCGGTAAAAGTTCCATCTCCACCAATGGCTACTAATCCTTCTATTCCGGCACTCTTTAGTTGATTAAACGCCTTTTTTCTACCTTCCGGAGTTCTAAACTCAGTGCTTCTCGCCGATTTCAAAATGGTTCCACCACGCTGAATAATGCCACTTACATCTGCTGAATTTAATGGTCGTAAGGCTCCTGCAATCATACCATCGTAAGCTCTTTCGATACCAAACACTCCCACACCATGATAGATGGCAGCTCTTACAACTGCTCTCACGGCTGCATTCATACCGGGGGAATCCCCACCTGAAGTAAATACGGCTATCTTTTTCATTTCAGAATGAATTGGAGGTTAAAATTAACCTTTTGAACAGAATAAAATAATGCAAGTACTTCATATCTTTAAAACAGTAAAAAAATGCCTAGGAACATTAATAGTAAACTAGACTAAAGACTAACTAGTTAATTAATTTATACTTTATAAATGTCAAAAATTGAAGTAAACCGTCAGAGAAAAAGATCAAACACTTTAATTTTTTTTAGACCATACGCTTTGCTTCATTCTTTTGTAAGGTGCTACAAAATTAAAGTTCGATTTTATTCGTTTTAAAAATGAAGTGTCCTCAACGGGTGGTTGATTCTTATGGTATTTAAATAACAACTCGGCCAATACGCCCGTCACTTCTTTATACCTATTGATGATCAAGTTATTTTGAGCTCTTTTGCTTTGTTCATTCTTAATCAGCTCCATGACCTCCACTTTTGAATGCTTTTTTGTAACCTCAAAAAAGCTGTTGTCTAAACCGTACTTTTCAGAATATTCAAGGTTTGACTCTAAGTAATACGAATCTATGTAAAGTTTAAGAGCAGTTAGAAATGATTCATCTAAAAAACGAGCCGATGTGATAGCTTTTGAAACATCACTCAGGAATTCATTATCCAGATGAGGGTTTGGTACATCTAAACCGAGTTCTGTTGCTATACTTATCGCTTCTATCAGGTCTCCATTAAATTTAACATTCGAAGTCACATTGGTTAAGTGTTTGTGGTCAGCATTAATTGTCAAACCAGCCTTCTCACAGAAATCTTCAACTAAATTTTTAGGGGCATCTCTTTGGGGAAGATTCCCACAACGAATTTTTGCCCCGAATGGAGCAGTAAGCCGCTCAACTTCTCCGTAGGATTCATTCCAGTTTAATATAGAATCATCGGACATCTGTCTAGAACTGTAAAAGTCATTTGAAATGGATGCAATTAAATGCCTTTCGAGTCCGCTAAAGTAAATAGGATCTAGGCCCATCGCTATCACTTCCTTGTTGGCCTCACTTATACGCTCTGGAGATCTAAAAAACCATTGTGAATAAGACGAAATAGTAAAACCAGATTGCCTTCTGCTATATCCAACAATGAGAATCTCGTCGACGAGGTCTTGAGCTATGCTGCATATATGTTTTATCGCATATCGTTTACTAAACAAAAATTCATGACTCAAAATTGTTACCTCATTTATTTCTGTTGAATGACGTATCAATGACGTAAAATATTCAATGGAATCTTCTGCAGAATCTACTGTGCTTATTTTTAATATCTCATTGGCATCAAGAAAAATAAAATTCAGATTCTCGGCACATGGTTTTTCATTGGCGATAAAGAATTCCTGAATGGTAGATGAGCCACATTTACCAGGACCAACGTGCAATACTAATTTATTCATGGTGTAAATTTAATTCTAAAATAGCTCCCAATTTAGCTCACCATTAAGAATAGACACTAATGTCACTTTATCTAAATAAAAAGTTATCAAAATCTATTTTTCATCATCGATTAGATTGTGGGTTAAAATTAACTTTTGAATAGAATTAATTGAAGTAGATAGTTGATACCTTTAACCAAGAATCAAAAGGAACAGGCGAACGCTTGTTTAGAACTATCTATATTGGGTAACGCCTATATAAGATTAGTTAGGCGACAAGTAGAGATAATGTTTACGGTTTACTAAATGGCAAAATCCCCTTCGAACGGAATAATTGTAATTTATCAATCATTACGAAATCTTCGATCAGATTTTGTGGAGTGTCAAACAAAGTTTATTAGCAATCTAATGATGCTAATTTCTCTCGGTACTTTTGTTCAATTATTCGGCCAAATTCAACTTTATCATTTCTTAATAACTCCATTCCTTTACCATCGGTTATTGAGGGATGCACCTCTCGTAGGAATTGATCGCTCCAAAATCCTAGCTCTACAATTAGAGGTATTAAGGCCAATCCTTTATCGGTCAATAAATAAAGGTTAGATTTTTTATTGTTTGGAATCTTCGTTTTTCTAATTATAGCAAATTCTTCAAGTTGTTTTAGTTTTGTCGTGAGAATATTGGTAGCAATTCTTTCATCGCTTTCAGTAAAATCTTTAAAGGTTTGCTTATTCTCTATCAGCATTTGCTTTACTACTACCAGCATCCATTTATCACCCAAGATATCAAGTGCGGAAGTAAAAGGGCAATTGCATCTAAATTTTGTATCCATTCTCTTTTTATTCTTTAAGGTACAAAAGTAACTAATTATTTTTTTTGCTTGCAAAATGAAATTAATTATTAAAAATTACTTGTAAAACAAAAGTATTAATGTATTTTTGCTTGCAAATAACAAGTAATAAAAATATAAATATGATGAAAAAAATGATCACATCCATTGCACTGACAGGTATTCTTGCTTCCTGCAGTTCAGCACAGACAGATTCTAAAAGCGGGCTAAATCAATCAAAACAAACTATGAATAAAAAAGAAACTGTAGGCACGTTCCTAGGTGCCGTAATTCAGCAAAATCCTGCAAAAATGAGAGAATTGGCAAATGCTAACTACATTCAGCACAACCCTTTTATCCCTTCAGGGCTAGAGCCCTTTATACAGATGCTACCGATTCTCAAAGAAAATGGAACAACTGCTGAAAATGTTAGAATGTTTCAAGATGGTAACTATGTATTTATGCACAATATCTGGAGAAATGCCAAGCCTTTCGGAGCAGACGAAATGATCTCATTTGACATTATACGCTTAGATAAAAATGGCAAAGTAGCAGAGCATTGGGACGCTATGACTCCTTTGGTGGAGGAAACTGCAAGTGGAAGAACGCAAACTGATGGACCTGTAGCAGTGACTAATCTCGATCAAACAGAAAAAAATAAAGCATTAGCAGTTTCACTTATTGAGGATGTCTTAATGGGAAAAAATCCAAGTAAAATCACTGAATACATCAGTGCAGAGCAATACGACCAGCACAACCCAGAAATAAAGGATGGGTTAACAGGAATTATAGAAGCAGTAGAATACCTCACCGCTCAAAACAATATGTTCAAATACACCAAGATCCATAAAGTACTAGGTGAAGGAAACTTTGTGCTTACTGTTAGTGAAGGCGAATGGACAGGGAAAGCCCAAGTATTTTACGATTTATTCCGATTTGAAAATGGCAAAGCAGTAGAACATTGGGATGTTATTCAACCCATACCTTCTGAAGACTTAGCAAACGAAAATGGCATGTTTAACTTTTAAAAACCACAAAATGAAAAATTTAACTTTAAAAACTCTTTCGGTATTATTTCTAGCAGCAACCGTAATGATCGCATGCGAAAAAGAAGATGAACCCGTAGCCACAACTCCTCAAGCAAGTCAAAAAGAAAAGGTAGCTTCCTTCTTTTCTGCCGTAAATTCTAGAGATACCAACACGATAAAAAATCTAGTCACGGTTGATTACATACAACACAATCCATTTATCCCGACAGGAAGAGCAGCCTTCATCGGCTTATTGCCCGTATTAGAGCAAAATGGAACAAGGGTAGAAAATATCCGAATAATTGAAGAGGGTAATTTTATTGCCATTCACAATCTTTGGATAAATGCAGCTCCTTTTGGAGCAGACACCGTTGTAAGCTTTGACATATTGCGTTTTAACGCTGAGGGTAAAATTGCTGAGCATTGGGATGCAATTCAACCTTGGGAAAGCCAAACGGCCAATGGCAATACTATGATTGATGGACCAACAGTAATTAAAGACCTCAACAAAACTGAAGCGAATAAAGCGCTTGCGGTATCAATTATAGAAGATGTGTTGATGGGGAAAAATCCCAATAATATTGTCAACTATATTGCACCAGATTATATCCAGCACAACCCCGGAATTGATAACGGCTTACAAGGAATTCAGGATGCGGTTGCTTATCTAACGTCTATAAATAATATGTTTCAATACAATACGATACATAAAGTTATTGGCCATGGCAACTTTGTGCTTACCGTTAGCGAAGGAACATGGAATGGCACTTCCAATGCATTTTACGATTTATTTAGAATGGAAAATGGTAAAGCAGTAGAGCATTGGGATATCATACAACCGGTTCCTACCACCGGTTTGGCAAATTCTAACGGAATGTTTGGCTTTTAATTCTAACTAAACTAATAAATATGAAAAATATAATTATAACAGGAAGTAGCAGTGGCTTCGGCCTAAAAGCAGCTAAAGACTTTGCAGATAAAGGGAGTAAGGTTTTTGCAACGATGCGTAATCCAAATGGTAAAAATGCCAATGCAAAAGCGGATTTGGAAAGCCATTCTACCAATATAAAAGTAGTAGATATGGATGTTACCGATGAAGCTTCAGTAAAAGAAGCTATGGCAACTATTCTTGCAGAAGCAAGTAAAATTGATATTCTCATCAACAATGCGGGGATTATGTATTTGGGAATAACAGAA
>CBFHLF010000133.1:0-6102 GCA_965656555.1 uncultured Acidiluteibacter sp.
AGAAATGGATCAGATGAATGAAGAAATGAATGTTATCCGATCTAAAGGGGTGCAAGATTATTACACACAAGTAGAAGTGCTAAGTGAACAATATGCCATTGCTTTACAGAAGAACAACACACGTGCAATGACTACCATGAAAAACCAATTGGATACACTAGCAAAATATGGCGGAGCTTATCAGACGATGACCCTTGATATGGAATATAAGTTAAAGCAATTGAATTTACTCAAGACAAAATATCAAGAGGCCAAGGTAGAAGCTAACGCAACAGTAGAGCATAAATTTATTGTGAACAAGGCTTTTAAAGCAGAGCGACCATCATACCCTATAAAATGGTTAATCGTTCTATTTTCTACTATTAGTACATTCCTTTTTACGCTAATATTAATTACACTTTTTGATTTAAAATAATTCGATGAAACCTCAAGATAATAATACAGATTACATGAGCGGAAACAAGAATTTATTAATATTCAGTATCCAAAATATTAAAATACTAGCGGGTATAGCTATCGTAGCAGGAATATTATCGGCCGTTTTTTCTAGTGCTGCTTTTATTACTCCAAAGTATGAATCTACTGCAGTTATATATCCTTCAAATGTTTGGGAGTATTCTGATGAAACTGCATTGGAACAAATTCAACAGTACTTGGCATCTAATGTCATTCGAGACTCAATAATTGATAAGTTTAACCTTTATGAAGAGTACGATGTAGATACGGCTGATATTCATGCAAAAACATGGGTAAACCTCGGTTATGGAGAGCACGTGAGTATTAGTGAAACGCAATTTGAATCTATACGAATTAACGTGCTTTCAGTAGATCCGGTGAAAGCTAAGGAAATGGCAGCTGAAATAATTAATCAGTTAAATATCTTAGTAATTAGAGTTAACCGCGAGAAAGTGCAAGAAGTGGTCGTTTACCGTAAAAACTTAACGGACGCTAAAAAAGCTCAAATTGACAGTACTCTTGCTTTATTAAGTAAAATGGGAACTGATTATAATCTCATGGAGTACGATGCCCAATCGGAACGTGTGACAGAAGGCTATTTAAACTTATTGAAGAATGGGAAAGGTGGAAGTTTTAAAGTGGTTGAAGAACTGTTTAAAAATGTTGCTGAAAAAGGGCCGTATTTCAGCTCTTTATTAACCACGCTTAACCTTCAAGTAGAAGAGTATAATGAACGCTTAGTGGATTATGAAATAGCTGTTTCAGATTACAACAAAGAAGTTACCTACTCTAATTTAATAGTAGAGCCGGAAGTAAATACGAAGAAAGCGTATCCTGTTCGATGGTTGATTGTTGCATTATCCATGATTGGTTCCGTTGTATTTGGTGCTATAGTTCTTATTTTAAGTCGAGTAAACTTTAATGGTTAATGTCTGATTACCTAAAGAATAATGCTCTACTCATTTTGAGTTTTTTGTTTATCATGACCAATGGGGTTTTGATAGCCATGGAGACTTTTTGGTTCTCTTTGGTACCATTTGCTTTGGCTTTGGGGTTGATGGCTTTTCTTGCTTTGGATAAACTTATGCTGTTTATTGTTTTTGCAACTCCATTGTCATTGAGCATTGAAGAGTTTGCATTGGGTGGAGTAGGGATGTTTCTGCCAACAGAACCCTTGATGTTTGGGGTAATGATTATCTTTTTTCTACGGTTAATATACGAGCGAAAATTTGATTATAGGGTTGTGCAGCATCCGGTTACTTTGTCTATTCTTTTTTATCTTTTTTGGGTATTGATCACAACCCTTACATCGGAGATGATATTGGTATCCTTTAAATACCTTGTCTCTCGACTTTGGTTCATTATTAGTTTTTATTTTGTAGGAACTCAATTGTTCGCTAAGTACACCAATATCAATCGTTTTTTATGGTTCTTCATTATACCACTTTTTGGAGTAGTTGTATATACTACTATCCACCACAGCATGTATGCTTTTGGTGAGCGATCTGCGCACTGGGTAATGCAGCCATTTTTAAAAGACCATACGGTTTATGGAGCTGTATTAGCGTTTGTATATCCGGCTCTTTTTTATTTAGCCTTCAACCCTAGATATAAGCGTTTTCAGCTATTGTCATTTATATTGATTGCCGTGTATACGCTCGGACTAGTTTTTTCTCACGGTAGAGCAGCATGGATCAGTGTTGTAGTTGCTCTTATTTTATTCGTTATATATCGTTTGAAGATTAAGTTTAGTTTTATCTTATCTACAGCTCTCTTCTTAGGTTTATTTATTGGTTTATTTTGGACACAAATTATTAAGGTATTAGAACAAAATAATCAGGATTCTACAAGTACAAGTTTGGTAGAGCACATCCAATCAATTTCCAATATTTCTACAGATGCTTCCAATCTTGAACGAATCAATCGATGGAAGTCTTCTTTCCGAATGTTTGAGGAGCGTCCAATTGTTGGTTTCGGACCTGGTACTTACCAATTTCAATATGCTCCCTTTCAAGCTAACGAAGATTTAACGATTATTTCTACCAATTCAGGAGATGTTGGAAATGCGCATAGTGAGTATATTGGGCCATTAGCCGAAATGGGCTTTTTGGGAACAATTTCGTATGTATTAATTATTATTGTGGTGTATTATAGAGGTTCTAAACTATATCATTTACTACCTAAAGGAGAAGCCAAATCTATCGTACTTACCACTATACTTGGTTTTTCAACTTATGTGGTCCATGGCTTCTTAAATAACTTCTTAGATGCTGATAAAATTGCTGTTCCTTTTTGGGGATTCATTGCTATTATAGTAGCTATCGATATTTATCATAAAGACCATATCCTAGAAGAAAATACAGGAAAGTAGAGTAATGTCATCAGGTAGCATGCTGCTGCCTCTAAATTTATCTGCGCGCTTCTTAACCATATCGGTGATTTCTTCTGGTGGATACTTACTTAAAATTTGGATCAACTCATCTGTTCCAAACTCTTCTCCTGAACTGTTTGTGATTTCGCTAATCCCATCGGTGTAGCAAAGCAGTTTTGCATTTTGATTTAGTATGTTTCTTTCTACTAATACTTCCGGTAACACATCAAACATACCTAGAATAGTAGTACCCATTTTAAGCTCTATGGTTTCGTTATTCTGATAAAGAAGAGGAGGGTTGTGACCACAATTAATGGTTTCTAATAATCGCGTATTAGGGTCATAGACACCGACAAAAAGGGTGATAAATTTCTCTAAACCACCGCTAGCAATTACTTTCTTGTTCAGCCGAATAATCAATTCTTCGAGCGACTTAGAAGTATAGAGCAGTGATCTGATATTTGCTTGAAAATTTGACATCAATAAGGCTGCAGAGATTCCTTTACCTGAAACATCAGCTATGCAGAAGCCTACTTTGTTATTGGACAATTGCATCACATCATAATAATCTCCACCTACATCTCCAAAGGGGAGATATAATGCATCAAATTCGTAATATTCATTCCTGACGAGATCGTTTGGAATTAAAAATTGCTGCATGTTCTTTGCCAAATCCATTTCGCGCTGCATGGTGGCCTTTTTAACGCTTTCATTGTAAAGGCGTTTATTCTCAAATGCCACTACAATAATGTTTGTCAGTGTTTGGACAAATGGTAGATGCTTGATAATCGGGCTAACTTCTAATTTTTCTCCTTCGAAATCGGATAAGAAAAGGTAGGCTAAATTTTCATGCTTGTGTACAATCGGGATGACAACATCAAAATGTTTTAAGAATCCTGGATCATTTTGATTAACTACTCTAATCCCATTGATTACACTGTCTAGTTTATCCCACTCTATGGCATCCACTACAGTACTATCAAATCCATTTATATAGGAATTTTGAAAGTTTTCGCTGCAAATAAATAGGGCCAACTTTCCAATACCAAGGTTTTTATAGATTACTGATCCATAAAGTTTCAGCAATTCCTCTTTGGAGAGGTTTTCATTAATACCAGTCGTTACTTTTAAAAGGGCATCGAGTTTTAACTTAGAAACTTCTAACTTTTCACTTATTCGACTCTCCTTTTCCTGGCCCATTATAGGTTTTGCTCTTTTAGCTGTTCGATGATAGACGGAATTCTTCTAATGGAAGCCAACTCTTTCAATTTGGCTCTGTTTTCCTCTGCCGGCGCACCGAAGTACACTTTTCCTCCTTCTAATGATTTACTAACACCTGATTTACCAAGTACTGCAGCACCTTTCCCAATTGTGATACCAGAAGTTGTGCCTACTTGTCCCCATAAACTTACATGATCTTCAATTACACAACAGCCTGCAACGCCTACTTGTGCAGCAAATAGACACATTTCACCAACGATGGTGTCGTGTCCAATTTGTACCAGATTATCAATCTTTGTTCCCTTACCAATACGAGTAACTGCGGTAACTCCTCTGTCGATTGTACAAGAAGCACCGATATCTACATAATCCTCTATTACAACTGTACCGCAACTATTTAATCGATCAAAATGATCAGCGCGCTTTTTATAATAAAAAGCATGGCCGCCAATAACAGTATTGGCATGAATGATTACATTATTTCCAATTTCACACCCTTCGTAAATGGTTACATTAGGGTGAATAATACAATTGTTTCCTATTTTAACATGATCACCGATAGTAACGGTACTGTGTATTCTACAGTTGCTTCCGATTTCCGCACTTTCTGAAACTTGCGCCGTGTTAAATACAAACGGACGAAAGAAATTTGTTAGAAAGTTGAAACTCTTAAACGGATCTTCAGAAATGATAATTCCCTTCCCATCAGGGAAAGGAACATCTTTGTTTATAATTACGATGGTGGCATTTGAATTAAGTGCCTTGTCGTAGTATTTTGGGTGATCTACAAAAACGATATCACCAACCTCTACACGATGAATCTCATTGATTCCTAATACTTCTAAGTTCGCTTCTCCTTTAAAAGGTGCATCAAGTAAATCTGCTATTTTTTGCAGGGTTGATGGTCGTTCTAGTTTCAATATATTATGATTTTACGCGTTCTACGTAGCTTCCACTACGGGTGTCAATTTTAATTTTATCTCCTTCATTGATAAACAAGGGAACATTGATTTCAGTTCCTGTTTCAATGGTCGCTTTTTTGGTAGCATTGGTTGCCGTATCGCCTTTTATTCCTGGCTCAGTATAGGTGATTTCTAATTCTACAAATGCAGGTAATTCGCATTCTAGCGCTTTTTCTTCCTCTGCGTGAAATACGACCTCTACATCATTACCTTCTTTTAAAAACTGTGGCGCATTGATTAACGCTTCAGGTAAAAAAGTTTGCTCAAATGTTTCAGTATCCATTAAATGGTATCCGCTATCATCTTTAAACAAAAACTGATACTTTCTGCGCTCAATTCTCACTGTTTCTACTTTGACTCCCGCATTGAAGGTATTATCAATAACCTTACCTGACGTTAAACTTTTTAGCTTAGTTCTTACAAATGCAGCTCCTTTACCTGGTTTTACATGCTGGAATTCAACAATTGTATATAAATCGTGATTGTATTTGATGCATAAACCGTTTCTGAAATCTGATGTATTTGCCATATCTATCTATTTGAAAATAATGTTTCACAAATTTAAGCAATCTGTGTTATTGTTTTATTGCTATTTATACTGATTAATATCTATTTCTTGGGTGCAAAAGAAATGCTCTTCTGCATGGGCGTTAGAGCAAATTATTATGGTTCTTCCATTAGCTGCTGCTGATATGTTTTCTTGGTACCAATTCACACCTTTCTCATCCATGTTTGAGGTAGGTTCATCTAATAAGAGTACACTGTTTTGCGTGAATAAAGCCAAAGCTAACTTTAACCGTTGCTTCATGCCTGATGAAAACACCTTAACTTGTTTATTCAATGCATCTTGAAGGTAAGCTTTCTCTGCCACAGCTACAGCATCTAGTCCACTGATAAATGGCTTAAATTGTTGATTAAACTGCAGTAATTCCCGTAAGGTAAACTCTTCCGGTAGATCCATGTATGGAGCTGCAATGCCAATGTGACGATACGCTTTATCAGCAGGGATAACGTTATCGGTTGTGGAATAAATAACCTCTCCTTCAGAAGGCAATTCACTGGCAGAGATTAACTTTAAAAGGGTGCTTTTTC
>CBFHLF010000134.1:0-6074 GCA_965656555.1 uncultured Acidiluteibacter sp.
TTTGAAGACTTTTCTAAAGAAACCTGATTGTTATCTACTCTAAAATACGGTCGAATCATAGCACAACCGGGCTGTATCGCTGAGCTTGCATTCAAAAAAGATAGACCTCCATCAATAGAGTAAAATAGTTTATTCTTCCGATCATTTTTAAAGTCATAACCTATATTTAAAGAGCGTTGAGTTTGTTGTTCAAATCCAACGTAGAAAGTACCCGAGACAACTATGCTTGTATCCAATAAATAAGTTAAAAATCCATTTTTAGCTCCATAATATACCTGATCGACAGCTTGCTTTTTATATATTAACCCTGATGGAGATAAATCGCTCCAGATACAGAGGTTAAACTTCCCTCCAGCCATATCCAAGCCTTGCGGCAAAAAGTAGAAAGAAATCGCATTTAATGTGTCGTCAATCAATGTTGTAAACTCTTGGGCGATCATAGCTCTTTTGCCAAATGTGGTGTCTACTACATTTACGCCATAACCGGCCTCAGCACTGCCATTATCATACGCTAAGTAGTGATCAAATCGTTGCTCATGAAACAAGGTATCATTTAAAGGAAAATCATCACCGCCGGATAAGTTACTCAGCTGAGCAATAAAAGAGGTAATGTAGGTATGGGCAGTATCCATGTCTGTGGCTGGATAAGAAAAGTTAACAGGAGCATCTAATAAAGGAAGTACCCAGTTTTCAGATCCATTTCCAGGAACTGAAATAGATGTATTTAAATTTGCTGGAAAGGGAAATTCAGGATAGTAATTACCATCGGGGTCTTCAATAAAATATCGAAAAGCTGTAGTTCGAGAAGTTGTTGTATTATTAACAATCAGCATAGAAGAAGTGTCTTTCATTAAGGCAGACGTTAATGCAGCATACTGCCAAAATGGTACTGAACTATACTCCTTTAACATGCTTGTGTAGGTTCGTCCGATTCCTATATCTGTGCTTGTGGTATCATTCTGACTTCTTCCTCTATCTAAATATACATGATCGATATTCCAGATATCATATGCACCTGAGCGGTTTCCTTTTGCTTTAAATCGAAACTGGAAATTATTATTCAAATAAATATCTGATAATAAAATAAGCTCCTGTTTGAATGGTGCTCTAGCAGCTCCTCTAACTCCCCAGGCAAATTGCCATTGGCTTTCAATTGGGTTGAAAAATTCTACTACGAGTGAATCATCAGATTCGGGTGCATCTCTACCGGCACCTTGGGGTTGATACCAAAAACTTAAAAATACCGAATCTGCTTCTTGCAGATATCCGATATCAAAGGGAACTGAAGTAAGGTAATCCGTAACACCGTATGTATTTAAAGTCGTATTATCGTAAGCTCTTCCCTCTCGGTTTAAGCCATCAAAGGTTGCTACACCGTATGAGGGTGGGTTCCAAGCATAATCATCATTAATAAGCACATTATCGTTTTGCCAAAGTGCATTTCCACTTGGTGGTACGATGTATCTCACAATGGAATCTTGTTGATATAAAAATTGAACGAATACCGTATCAGGCGTACTTCCAAGCGTATCGAAAATATTATAAGCAGGAAATACAGAAATCACTTCCTGACGTAATGGAAATTGAGAAAAATCATTCACCGATAGTTGAACAGTTGGTAAATCAGTAGTATCTATTGGCATACTGTCCGCCCCAAAACGATAGTGTTTCGTAGTGAAATTAGTAAATCGGTCTGCAGTATCGACTACCTGATTACCAATGAACAACCGATAAAAAGTAGTATCAAACACCCCTGCGTCTGCAGGTGTTGCATTTAACGCCTTTAATTGATTTCTAGAAAAATCATCTCGAAATGGTATGTCTCTAGCATCAAATAAATAGATCATAGAGTCAACCAATAAATTCTTTTCACTAGTTGGAAGCAATTGTTCCCATTGAGCGGGTTGACTTAATGGAACTGATAAGTAATCTTGAGATTTTCCGATTAAGCTACTAAAAAGTAATATGGATATGATGAGCAATCTCATAATTAAGGAATAATTGTTTCAGTAGTATCAACGGCATAATCGGTCACTTTATTCTCGTCCATTGTTAAAAATAAGTTGACTAAGCTTCCAGCGTTAATGCTCTTTCCTTCTGCGTAAGGAGGAATTTGTCTATACACGATTGCATTTAGCGAATCTTCGGCAGAAATGACCGTTTCGTCATATTCAATATAACCTAGTGTCAATAAGTTCACCCGTAAATTCACTTTTGCATCTTCAGTAGATAAACGATACAAATAAGGAATCTCAACCATTTCATCACCCAATCCTTTTCCTAAAACAAGGTCTACAGTAGCTCCTTTTTCAATTGGAGTACCTGGATCTATATCTGCTCCATTTATTTGTTGTTTAAGCACACAATTAGAGCATGGATCAGGTTCATATGTTATCTCTCCTAGCTTTAATCCGTAGGCAGTCAACATAGCCTCAGCTTGCCGCATGGAGCGGTCTATTAAGTTTGGAAGAGAGGTTTTAGGTGGGTTAATAGCGGTAATTGTTAAGTACACCTTACGTCCTCTTTTTACAGCGTAACCTGCCGCAGGGGACTGATCAATTACAGATCCAGGAGACTTTCCTTTGATATAAATAGAATCATTAATGACGTAAGTCAAGTTAGCTCTATTAAAGACATCTTCCAATTGGTGAACTTGATAGTTTTCAAAACTTGGAACCTCAACACTCTGACCATGAAGTGTGTAACTTGTCAAGTAAGATAATACTAGGAAAAAGGCTAAAATAATTACCATAATTGCTATCAATAAATTGATTGCAAAAACCTTTGAAAAAATGAATTTCACTAATTGCATTTGGTGTAAATTGAAGTCAACAAAGATATTAAAATATAAATGGCTTATGGTTGCTCTAATCCTCAATTTGTATAAACGTACAGGATGTTAATAAATTGATTCGCACGTTTAAAATATGTTGTCGATATCTGTTAATTTGGTTGTTTGATTCCTATAACGAAATCGTATGTCGAACACTACATCAGTTGCCATTATTACAGGAGGTAATTCTTCCGAAATTGTGATTTCTCGCAAGACGGCTGAAAATATTTATAACCACTTAGATCAGAAGTTATATCGAGCTGTGCTAATCACCATCATCGGTAAAGAGTGGACGGCAATCGTAAACGGAAAAGAGTACGTTGTAGATAAAAATGACTTTACCGTGCTCACTCCTGAAGAAAAGATTGAATTTAACTGCGTTTTTATTGCAATTCATGGCACTCCAGGTGAAGATGGAAAATTACAAGGGTACTTTGATCTCCTGCAAATACCGTATACTACTCCTAATTTGCTTAATACAGCATTAACATTTAGTAAATGGCACTGCAATACACTTTTAAAGCAGATCAATGTAAATTGTGCTGCTGCATTACTCGTAAGAAAAGGTGATCCTATAAATCCGTCCGCAATATCTAAGCGACTAGGTTTTCCATGTTTTATTAAACCCAATAACGCAGGAAGCAGTTTTGGAATTAGTAAAGTAAAAACGGAGGAAGACATTCTTCCGGCTATCGAAAAAGCTTTTGGTGAAGATAGCGAAGTACTTATTGAAAGTGCTATGATAGGCCGAGAGGTCACTTGTGGGGTATTAAATTATAAAGGAGATATTACTGCGCTACCGGTTACAGAAATTGTTTCCAATAACGAGTTTTTTGACTTTGAAGCAAAATACAATGGTGCATCGCAGGAAATTACTCCTGCAGACTTATCGGAGCAACTGACCAAAGAAATTCAAGCGATTGTAGTTGATATCTATAGAAAGCTAAACATGACCGGAATTATCCGAATTGATTTCATCTTACAAGCTACTGGCCCTAGTGTTATTGAAATAAACACTGTTCCAGGATTAACAAAAGAAAGCTTAATTCCACAGCAAGCTGCGGCAGCAGGAATCCCTTTGGATGAACTATTTGCAAATGCAATTGAACAAGCCATAAAAAATACTCAAAACTAACCTAGTCTTATGAAAAAAGTGCTCATCGTATCATATTATTGGCCACCGAGTGGTGGAGCCGGAGTGCAGCGATGGTTAAAACTCTCCGCCTATCTTGCCGAGATGGGAGTTAAGGTATTTGTGGTAACAGTTTCTGAAGATAAAGCGAGTTATATGCAGTGGGATGATTCACTGTTGGGCGATATTCACCCGAGTGTAAAGGTGCACAAAACAGACTCGTTTGAGCCTATAAATTATTATGCGCAATTAGTAGGTAAGAAAAATGTTCCTACTGCAGGTTTTTCAAATGTGAACAACAAGAGTTGGAAGCAACAACTGGTAAATGGGATCCGAAGTAATTTTTTCATCCCTGACCCTCGGGTAGGTTGGAAACGATTTGCGACGAAAAAAGCAGTAGAATTAATAAAAGAGAATGGAATTAGTACCGTAATTACTACTAGTCCCCCCCACTCTACACAACTAATAGGTAAGTCATTAAAAAAGCAATTTCCTTCCGTTAAATGGATAGTAGATTTTAGAGACCCATGGACTGATATCTATTATTATGAACTTCTTGGTCATAGCTATATTTCAAAAGCAATTGATGCTAAATACGAGCGGAAAATAATTGAAGGAGCAGATCAAATAATAACAGTAGGAGAAAAGTTTAAACACTCTTTTCAATCTAAAACATCAACAGATATTAGCGCTAAAACCGTTATTATTCCAAACGGATACGACCCGAAAGATTTTAAAGTAAAGTACCCCAGAAACGAGCGATTTACAATTTCCTACACAGGAACAATGTCAGATTATTATCAACCTGAAGTTTTTTTTAGAGCACTTTCAAAATTGATTAAAAATAACCCTACTGTACCGATTGATTTTGTATTCATAGGATCTGTATCCGCTCAGATAAAAGAGGTAGCAACTAACTTACTAGGTAGCCAAATCAGTTTTTTACCTCCCGTATCACATAAGAAGATTGTTAAGTACATGCAGCAATCTCATCTCCTTCTATTAGTGACTCAAGGTACAGAAGGAACCATTCCCGGTAAAACATTTGAATATTTAGCTGCAGAGCGCTCTATTGTCTGTATTGGAAAAGGCGATGCTGCAGCAGCTATAGAAGCTTGTGGAGCAGGCGAAAGCTTTGAGCGAACTGAAGAGTCAGCAATTTTAAATTTCTTAGAACGGTGCTTAAAATTCTACCAAGATGATTCTTGGCCTACACCCAACCATGAGGAAATTAAAAAACGTTCTCGACCTTTTCAAGCAAAGCAAGTGATGAGCTTGATCCAGTAGCATGCAAACAACTACACCCATTAATAATTTGTATTTTTGACCACTCAAAACTGAATGATCTTAATAGATGAACAATAACGATATTCTAAGACGTACCCGATACACTTTTGATTTAAGCGACGATCAAATGATTCATATTTTTGCATTAGCTGATCATGAAACCAATCGAGCAGAAGTAAGCGATTGGTTAAAAAAAGACGATAATCCTGAGCAACAGCAACTTTATGATAAAGAGTTAGCGACATTTTTGAATGGATTCATCAACTTAAAGCGAGGTAAACGAGAGGGTGAACAACCTAAGCCTGAAAAAAGCCTGAATAATAACATCGTGTTACGTAAATTTAAAATTGCACTTAACTTAAGAGATGAAGACATGCTTGAGATACTAGATCTTGCTAATTTCCGATTTGGAAAGGCAGAGTTGAGTGCTCTTTTCAGAAAGCCTGACCACAAACACTTTAGAAAGTGTAAAGACCAAGTATTGCGAAACTTTATTTATGGAATGCAATTGAAATATCGACCTGGTCCTGATGAAGAATAGCGAGGAAGAACAATTCAAACAGGCACTTTTCTCACATCTAAAAGAATCACTAACAACCAAATTAACGGAGCTACAGGAATACATCAAATCAACAAAAGAATCTAGGGATAGTGATACCAAAAGCAGTGCTGGCGATAAGTTTGAAACATCAAGAGAAATGGCTCAGATCGAGCTAAACAATTTAGAAGTTCAAGCCGCAAAAATCAGCAAACAGTTGAATGAATTACACCAACTGCCATCCAAACGAGAGAACTTAATCAGTCTCGGAAGTTTGGTTAAAA
>CBFHLF010000135.1:0-6031 GCA_965656555.1 uncultured Acidiluteibacter sp.
TCCACCTCTATTTTTTCAACTACCGTAGGAAGCCGATTAGGACCGGGAAAAATAGACATTACGCCCACTGCATTTTTGGTGGATAAGTGTCAAAACATCTACATGGCCGGTTGGGGAAACACCCTAGCCGGAGGGGCAAATACTCAACCCTTATCGACCCAAATGCCACTCACCCCGGATGCACTTAAAAGTTCAACTCACGGCTATAATTTCTATTTTATGGTATTATCTAAAAATGCCGAACAGTTAGAATTTGGCTCCTTCTTTGGAGGAACAAATGGCACTAGCGATCATGTTGATGGAGGTACTAGCCGATTTGATGAAAATGGAATAATTTATCAATCGGTATGTGCAGATTGTAGAAACAATAATAATTTCCAATTGAGCAATCCACTTTTCCCTGTCAACGTTTCCCCTTCATGCTCAAACGCTTTGTTTAAAATATCACTAGAGGTATTACCTACAGCAACCATAAGATATGATGCTGATAGCGTCTGTGTGCCTGCAACCGTAAATTTTGAAACAGAAGTAGGCACTAATGAATACTTTTATTGGTTGTATGGAAATGGCATTATAGATTCAGTCAATAAAAATATTTCCATCGACTACACACAACCAGGGCTTTATCCAGTACAGTTAATTGTTGGTGATTCTATTTGCGGATCAACTGATACTACAGTGAAAAATATTTATGTATTTAATGATGATATTCAAGTATTTCCAATAAGCGATACTGCTATTTGCTTTAACGATAGCCTTACACTTGCAGCTGACTACACAGGAACTGTTTTAGATGTAGTTTGGAGCACAAATAGAAATTTTACAAAGAGACTAAACCCAAACGGTGTTTTCACCCTGACTACAAAACCAGACACCACTACTCTGTTTTATATAAAACTTGTAGGATTAGGTTGTAATCACTACGACACTGTAGAAGTTATAAGCGACATAGTAAAACCACTATTTGCGATATCAGATACCGCACTTTGCTCTCCTGCTACTTTTCAATTTTTCGATTTAAGTGAAAACTACGACTCCTTGTATTGGGATTTTAGCAATGGAATTAATTCTACGCTGTTTGATCCACGAGTAACTTTAAGCACTGCCGGTAAATTTGAAGTAACACTTAAAGCTTTCAACTTTGGCTGTAATACCGACTCCACTTACACTGACTCTATAGAAATATTTCAATCAGTAAAAATTGATAACCTATTAGATTCAGTGGTTTGCAATGGTGGTGACGTTATTATAACACCCAATGACAAAGGAACAGCCAACAATTTTCTATGGTCAACTAACTCCAACTTTAGTGACACCATAACGACGACAGAAACTCTTTTTATTTCCAATATTCAAACAACAAGAGCGTATTATCTAAAAGCAAGTAATGCGAATTGTGATACAACCATCTCTTTTGTTATCACAACACCCTCTTTATCAGTAGAGCTCGACAATGAATACCGAAAATGTTTAAAAGATACCGTTTTAATCGAAGCCATTGTTTCAAGCAGCTCACAATCTATTAATTACCTTTGGTCTCCTCAAAGTTATATTATAGGGTCCGATACATCTTCAAGCATTTTAATTAGTTCTGACCAGAGTATAACCTATCACCTTGATATGTTCACTGACGAAGGTTGTAGATTTGAAGATTCAGTAGTGGTTTTTGTTAGCCCTCCTGCTGTTAACCAACTATTTCCTACTATTTCTCAAGACACTGCCCCTGTAGGTAAATTTGTATTGTTAGATTCTGACATTAAAGAACCGTTTTTTAACTATTTCTGGGAACCTGCTTCTCTAGTGGAAACACCAAACAACTCTAGTACACTTGCACGTGCCATTTATGACACCTTATATACGCTAACTATTTTTGATGATTCCACAGGCTGCAGTTACAATGGCTCACTGCGATTAGCTGTATATGACAATCAATGCGCAGAGCCGTTTGTATTTGTACCGTCAGCATTTACTCCCAACGATGATGGAAATAATGATAAACTCTTTGTGCGTGGACCTAACATTGAACGTCTAACCTTTCAAGTATTCAATAGATGGGGCGAAATGGTATTTGAAAGCAATGATTTAAATAGAGGATGGGATGGTAAATTTAAAGGGAAGAATGCTCCACCTGCCGTTTATGCTTATCAACTAAAAGCGGTTTGCTACAATGGCACAACTTATTCTACCAAAGGCGATGTAACCCTAATTCGATAAATTGATTAAGAAGGTTTACATATTATCAGTATTCCTATTGCTCATTAACTATGTTAGCGGGCAAGACATTCACTTTACACAATATAATCAATCGCCAATCAATTTAAACCCATCACTCACAGGCAACTTCAATGCAAAATATCGGTTGGTAGGAAACTACAGGAACCAATGGAATACGGTTGGAGAAGGATATTCCACCTATGCTTTCTCTGCAGAGGGGAAAAATTTATTCAACTTGAAACGACTCAGCTATGGTGTGCAATTATTTCAAGATGAAGCAGGTGTTGGAAATTTAATTCAGTCGAATTTTGCATTTAGCCTAAACTATTCCCAAAACTTAAATTATGACTCTACACTATCCGTTAGTATTGGAACTGCACTATCTTACCAACAGTCAAAAATAGATTTAGATAATTTTTCTTTTGATCGACAATATATTGGCACGTCCTACAACCCTAACAATCCCACAGGAGAAAATTTTGGTCAAGACCGTTATGGATATTTTAATCCTTCAGTAGGAACTCACGTCAATTATGCCATCAACTCGGATAATGCCATAAAAGTTGGAGTAGCCTTTCACAATTTACTACAACCAAAAAATAGCTTTTTTGAAGATGATCAGCAATTTTTAGAAACGCGTACCACGTTCCACTTCTCTTCTACCTTCCTCGCTCACCAAATGCTTGACATACAACCCACCATACTCTATATGATGCAAGGAGAAGCACAAGAATTTATTATCGGAACTAACGTTAGATACTTTGTTGAAAAAACGAGATATGCACAAAGAGCGCTTACAGGCGGTATCTTTTACAGGAATAATGATGCAGCTGCAATTAACTTAGGGTTAGAACTAACGAAAACAGCTGTTTCTCTAAGTTACGACATTGTTACATCCGCAATTGCTGAAGCAACCAACCGTAGAGGTGGATTGGAAATATCAATTGTACACCTCATTAACAATTACAAACCTCATTATAAGCGTGGAACTAAGTGTCCAAATTTCATGTAATGAAGAAATACCTACTAACCCTTTTCTGCTTCTTATTTACGCTTCTCTCAATTGCTCAGAGTAGAAAACAAGTAATTGATTTAGCTAATAAAGCATATGAAGAGAAACAGTTTATTGCCGTTATTGACCTATTAGAATATTACGTTGAGACATATCCTGAAGAAATAGAAACCACCTATTTGTTGGGTGCTGCAAATTACGAAATAAACAACTTCGAAGAAGCTGTAAGTCTATTAAAGCCAATTTATAATAAAGATCGCGACAGAAATTACTCCAGTACGAGTCTTTTGATTGCAGAAAGTTATCATCAACTAGGTAATTATCGATATGCAAAGCGTTATTATCAAAGAGCACTAACTCCATACAGAAGAAATAGAGAAAGTTTGGAATATCAAAAACTGAAACAGGCCATTGCTTCTGTAGACTTTAGCAGTAAACAAAGAAATAAGCCCTTTGAATTAGAAAATATGGGGGCATCGATTAACACACCTAATGCAGATTATGGGTTTAATTTAATCTCCGAAAATAGTGGTGTATTTGCTGCCATCAGTGAAGAGGATAACAAAAAAAAGAGTCATATTTATTTGGCAAAAAAGATAGAAGACGTCTGGCAAAAAACGAAACCATTAACTTTTAATTTAGATGATTCAACGGCTCAAGTTGCTAATCCACATTACGATAACGAAAACAACTTACTCTATTTTAGTATATGTGATTCAAATAGAAGGTGCGATATTGCTTACGCTATATTCGACTCAACTAAAAAAATGACTCCAACTACAATTACTTCTATACGATATCCTGGAGCAACAAACACACAACCCTGTGTAGCAAAAATTAACGAAAAACCATATTTGCTATTTGCAAGCAGCCGACCGGGGGGATTAGGAGGATTTGATATCTGGGCAAGTGAAATTAAAGGTGAAAAATATATGTCGCCAACCAGTCTCCCGAGCAATATTAACACCCCAGGAAATGAGATTACACCATTCTATGATAATGATTCACTCTATTTTTCTAGTGATTGGAGGTTATCTTTTGGAGGCTTTGATGTTTTCAAAGCAAAGATAAGCTTACTTTCTGGCGGCAGTTCTGCTGAAAACTATACAGCAGTTAACTCTTCTTTGAATGATCTATATTTTTCCCAGAATCAAAACAACATATTTCTCACCAGTAATCGAGAAGGTGCCATAATTACAAGCAATAGCTATTGCTGCAATGATTTATTTACATATAAGATAAGTGAATTCGAAAAACTGCCAAAGAAAGATTCACTTCAGGTCTATTTTCCACTGATCCTATACTTTGACAATGATGAACCAAAGCCGGGTAAAACTGAAAGTATTAGTGCTAAAAATTATTATCAACTCTTAAGAGAGTATAAAAAACAACAACAGAAATATATGAACGAAAACAAATCATCAATAGCAGAACAGGACGATATCGAAGATTTTTTTCATTGGCAATTACTTAAAGATGAGCAATTAAATAGGCTTTTTGAATACATTTCTAGACAACTTATTGCAGGTGATTCAATAACATTGACAGTTAGAGGTTTTTCAAGTGCATTAGCAGATAAATCATACAACAAAATTTTAAGCAGTAGAAGAATAAACAGTTTTACCCAATCCTTGAAAAGCTTTAAAAATGAGATATTTTCAGTGTATATTGACAATAATCAACTAATAATAAATGAAGCTGCTTTGGGTGAAGTAGAGGATCCAATTAGCTTAAATAATGAAGGTGGTGTCTATGACATCACATCAATCCTAAATAGAAGGATAGAAATCCAAGCTAAGAGACATCATAAAAAAAACCACTCTAGTAAATAGAGTGGTTAATGTTGGTATTCATTAAATTACTAAATATTAAAAACCTAAAGTCATTTTAGTAATAATAATGATAAATGTTAATAAGTGAAATCCCCTACACTTAAACAAATACCAATATAATTTAAAATTGAAATTTTTGAGATATCTGATCTTGATACTCCTCATTAAATCGATTTACATTTTTGGTGTAAGAACTATTATATTGGAACTTCCCTTTACGTTCATTCATCTTTATAATAGTTACAGGAAAATCTGAGTTGAGCACATAGTTTTTATCAATAGGAATTAACTCACACAAAAAGCCAAAAGGTGGAACTTTTTTAAAAGGATCTTGAACTTGAGCGTTAACAATAAATCTTTTCGTCACATATCCTTCTTTAACTACCTCTATTGTATATTTAGAGCCGAGTATTAGTTCTACTTCAAAATTTCCAGACTTGGTAGACTTTGTGCTGTCAATAATACTATTACCGTCGTACACATAAATTCTGGAGTCTTTATTATCTTCAGTCAATAGAAATATTTCGCCCTGCATTTTTAAAGTTTCAACACCTGATGCCAAAACTGAAAAAGAAAAAAA
This sequence comes from uncultured Acidiluteibacter sp., assembly GCA_965656555.1. GTDB lineage: Bacteria > Bacteroidota > Bacteroidia > Flavobacteriales_E > Vicingaceae > Acidiluteibacter. The sequence goes on from CBFHLF010000135.1 coordinate 5,639, forward strand.
AGTAAAAAATAGGCTTAAGAGTAGCGAATTTGATTTATTCATTGGGTCGGCTTTTAGAGTTTATAAAGCCCAAATTTCAGGCTATAGGAAGGATAAAACTTAATAGATGAACCTATTTTGATCTAATTAGGTAATTAACCTATTATGAAATCGAAGAGAATGATCGTAGGTATTTATTCGTTAATTTATGGTAATTTAGTCACTTGTATATTTTATAACTAAACATTGAATTATGAAAAAATTTAACACTTTTCTGCTTGCTTGTTTCGTCGTCGTCGGCTTTCAAGTGAGTGCTCAAATCACTTCTTTTCCTTATCTCGAGGATTTTGAAGCCAATGACGGAGGTTTTGTCGCCTCCGGAACAAACTCCACTTGGGCCCACGGATCCCCTTC
>CBFHLF010000136.1:0-5920 GCA_965656555.1 uncultured Acidiluteibacter sp.
TGGAGTCATTTAAGTGACCCGCAATACTAGACCATGTATTTGTTGAAGGATCAAAAGCGTAATAATCATTTAAGGTAATTCCTGTAAATAGTCTGACACCTCCTCCAATAATTATTTTTCCATCTGCTATCATTTCATGCGGGTGAAATCTAGGTAAGCCCGGTAAATTCGGCATCTGCAGCCAAGTATTATTAGAGGGATCATACCTCCAAAAATCATTAAAATCATTTGAGAAATTGTGTCCAAGACCAAAATAAATATAGTTCCCTAAAGCAATCGCAGACCCCGCAGTTCTAGCGCTAATAGGTGCACCCAATATGGCCGTCCATTGATTAGTGACAGGGTCATATTCATGAAAATCGTTGTATGGTCCCCCTCCAGATTGGATAGCCCCTGAAAACACGTATCCCTTGCCATTTAAGCCAACAGCAAGACTACCTCTGCCACCACGTCCGGGATAATTAGCAAGAGCTGACCATGTGTTTAATTGTGGGTCATAGGAGAAGAAATCTTTGAAGGTTGTATTGCCATTAAAACCCAACCCCGCATAGCCTTTACTCCCAATAGAGAATGCCACCGCATTTCTTCTTGCAAGTCCAGGAACATTAGCTTTTTGTATCCAAGAATTACTATTAGGGTTGTATTCCCATAATTGGCTATAATTAGTAGAACCATTGAGTCCAAAACAGACGTATCCTTTAGATCCAACAGAAAACCCTGATGAATACCTTTTGCCTCCCCCCGGGAAATTGGTTTTACTGCACCAACTTTGTGAATAGGAAGCTTCTAGACCAAAAATTACCACTAAAAAGAAAAAAATAAAATTCCTCACGCGGTAAATATAAACATTTTCACCCTCCTATAGAAACCCTTACCTTCTGAGTATAAGCCCTCAATGCTTTCGGGAACGGAACCCCTTCCTTTTCCATCTCTTTTTTTATCCATATAGCAGCCATCACGTGGGTCAATTGCTCACCCTCGTCATCACCCTCTACTTCAATTGGTGGTTGTTGCTCTTCTAAAATAGCTGCTTCGGCTTTGACCAACTCTTCTTCAGATGCATTTTCTACCAACTTTTTTATTGCAGGCATTTTCATACTTATAGCTTTTCAATTAATTCAACCACTTTTTCTTCCTTACTCGTAGCAGTTCCTTCTACCAATTTACCATTCTTGAAAATAGCAAAAAATGGCAAATTATCTACTCCTGCCGCTGCACGTGCTAACTCATTTTCTTCAGCATTTACTTCTAAAAATGATACTCCTTCAAATCGTTCATCATTTGACAATCGCTTAAATTTTGGAGCGAATAATTTGCACGAACCACACCAATCTGCATAATACTTTATAATTACCTTTTCATTACCTGATACATTCGCATCCCAAAGCTCATCTGTTATCTTTTCTACTGCCATCGCTATACTTTTTTTCTATTATATATTTAAATCGTTTTTGCTTTATTCCAATATTCGTCCATTTCGGAAAGGGACATCTGGCCCATCTTTTTTCCATCTTTAGCGGACTCTACTTCTAAAAACTGAAACCGTTTTATAAACTTTTTGTTTGTTCGCTCAAGAGCATCTTCAGGATTCACTCCTAAAAACCGAGCGTAGTTAATCATGGAAAAAAGTACATCTCCTAACTCTGCTTCTATCTTTTCTTTTGAAGCATCGGAATTTACCTCAGCTGCTAATTCAGTTAGCTCCTCCTCTACTTTCTGATAAACTTGCTCTTTCTTCTCCCAATCAAACCCAACTCCCCTTGCTTTATCCTGAATCCTAATTGCTTTTATTAAAGCAGGTAGTGAACTTGGAACTCCTCCCAAAACGGACTTATTCCCTTCCTTTAACTTTAACTTTTCCCAATTTTCGAGTACTTCTTTTTCATCTTTTACTTTCGTATCACCATAAATATGAGGGTGGCGGTTTATCAGCTTCTCGCAAATTCCATTAAGGACGTCCGATACATCCCACCCATGGCTCTCTGAACCAATTTTTGAATAAAATACTAAATGTAAAAACAAGTCTCCAAGCTCTTTTTTAACTTCCGGATAGTCTTCATCATGGATAGCATCGACAAGTTCGTAGGTCTCTTCCACCGTCAAATGTCGGAGTGTTTGCATCGTCTGCTTTTTATCCCATGGGCATTTTTCTCTTAAATCGTCCATGATGTTTAATAATCGCTCAAATGCTTCTAATCGCTTATCCATTGCTATCTTTTATACAAAAATACGCAGCTGAAATTACAAAAAGAATTTAACCGCCATTTTTTATACTTTTGAATCTTAAATTGCAACCCATGAAATTAGTTCTCGCCTTCTTCTTCACATTGGTTGTCTCTTTCGCGTGGAGTCAAAATTTAAGTGATAGAAGCAAATACTCGTTAGGCCTTAGAGGACAATACGGTTACATACTGAACCACTCTGAAACGATGGAGTATATCACTGGGCAACATTTTCCTGCCTTCGAGTTGTACGTTGAAAAGCAAACCGATGGATCTAAAGGATGGCACAGTGCCTACAATTTACCTAAATGGGGAGTAGCATTTTACACTGCTAATGTCAATAAGTACTTTGGCAATATATACTCGCTACATCCTTACATTGCATTTCCTATAAAAAGAGGAAATGTAGCTGATTTAAATTTTCGTTTGGGAGCAGGAGTTGGGTATGTCAGCAAAACCTTTGAGCGAATTGATAATTTTAAAAATGTCGCAATTGGAACCCATTTGAATGCCACCTTTTCGTTTATGCTTGACGCTTCTTTTCATATCAGTGATCCGCTTAAGTTGCACACCAATCTAACATTTACACATTTTAGTAATAGCTCATATGCAAAACCGAACCTAGGAATTAACATACCGACGATTGGAGTAGGGTTATCATATCATTATGGCCTATCTGAAACAGCTAAAAACATAAATATAGCTAGTTTTAATAAGGAAAAGCAAAAATGGAAATACACTTTGCGCAGTACTATGGGGATTAACGAAACACATGCGGTAGTGAATAAGAAATTCTACGCAGGTTCCTTTTCTTTTTTGGCACAAAAACGAACATCTGAGAAAAGTAAATGGGGTGGAGAAGTTAACTTGTTTCATAATCCTGCCTTGCGCAAAGAACTTGAAAATCTAAACAAAGAAATCAATGGTAAGTTAGGGATTACCCAAATCGGACTAGGTATTTCTCACACATTAATGATTGACAAATTTGGACTGTACACGCAATTGGGCACTTACATTCATTCAGAATACAAAGAAGAAGGCATACTCTATCAAAGAATTGGCAGTGTCTACCAGTTTACTGAAAAGTTAAGTGGAATATTATTATTAAAAACTCACTTAACCGTTGCTGAGTATATGGAGTTTGGAATAGGCTATACATTATGATAAAGCACTTTATAACTATTATATTATTTATAAGTTTAGTTTCTTGCGAAAAGGAACACTTAGGTGATTGCTTTAATTCAACCGGTAGCAGAAAGGTGCAGTTTCGGAATGTACCTGCATTCACTAAAATTGAGCTTGACGATAGAATTGACCTGAATTTAATCTGGGATACCACGGAATCCTCTGTACGAGTGGAGGCAGGAAGTGGAATTATCGATAACATTATTACAGAAGTCAAGAATGATGCATTAAAGATTTATAACACCAACCGATGTAATTGGGTCAGAAGTTTTAAAAAGAAAGTCACCGTTACAGTTATCGGCAGTCAATGGAATGCCATAACCTATAGAGGTTCAGGAACCATCAGGAGTCAAAATCAGTTAAAAATGGACCAACTGAATCTAGACTGTTGGGAAGCTAGTGGAGATATCTACTTAAATATTGACTGCAAAAAAAGCTATTTAAAATCTCACACAGGACCCACAGTCATCAATGTTCAAGGAAATAGTAGTTATTCTTACTTATTTCTCGCAGGTAATGGATTGATTAGAGCGGAGAATTTGGTAGCTACAGATACTTACATCATTAACAAGAACCAAGGAGATGCATATATCAACACTTCTTTGAAATTGGATGCCTTTATTGAAGGAAATGGAAATATATTCGAATTTGGTTCGCCCGTTTCTGTTGATGTCACCAAAAGCGGATCAGGAAATCTTATCAGACGTTAAAATTCAATAATTCCTGCAGTCTCAGCGGATATTTCGTAAATTTGCCATTCACAAAAAGAAGTGAAATATGAAAGTTTTTTTGATTGCCTTATTTATGCTAGCATTAGGTTTTGCAGGTATTGCAGTGAAGTTGCTCTTCAAAAAAAATGGCAAGTTTGCAGGAACATGCGCTAGCAACAACCCAATGTTGCAAGAAGAAGGAGCCTCTTGTGGTGTTTGCGGTGCTAGACCTGAAGAAAAGTGCAAGGCAGCAGACGACTAATCATTTACCATCGTTATTTTTTTCTCTAATCCTTTTGTCAAATACGTCTTATAGTTTCCTGAAGAATCAGCGTATATAAGTAGCGCCTCTAAGTTTTCGTTTGCAGATAAGATTTTCTTTGATTCTTCTAACCCAACCACCATGAAAGCAGTTGCATAAGCATCTGCGTCCATTCCTGTTGAAGCTACAACAGATGCGCTCAATAAAGAATGCTTGACCGGATAACCAGTTTGAGGATCTATGGTGTGTGAATATTTAATTCCATTTTCTTCGTAGAACTTACGGTAATTACCTGAAGTTGCTAACGCTTCGTCCTCCAGACTTAAGATAGCAGAAAGCCTTCTTTGTTTTGCATTTTCTTCGGGCTTATCAACTCCCAAACGCCAAAATTCCCCTTCAGCATTGGTTCCTTTCGTGATCACTTCCCCTCCAAGTTCAACCATGTAATTGTCTAACTGCATCTGGTCCAAAAAATCTGCAATTAAATCTGTAGAGTACCCCTGAGCTATCGCATTAAAATCTAACATTGCCCCCTTTTTGGTTTTAATTAAGGTATCACCAATAAGCTTAAATTTATCTTTACCCGAAAGGGCTAACAAACTATCAATTAATGATGGAGTAATTGTGGACTTGTTTTTAAATCCCCAACCATAGGCATTAATAACAGGAGCAAGCGTTACGTCAAAAGCATTTGATGTGTTTGCTGCCACCTCCATAGATTTTAAATACACCTCTTTAAAGATTGGATCTAACACCACCGTATCTTTTGATGTATTCAATTCACTAATTAATGAAGTCGGCAAATATGTGCTAACCGACTGGTCGACAACCCTTAATATGGAATCGATTGATACTTTGTAGTTTGTATTTGTGCTATCCAAATACTTGATGTGATAAGTTGTCCCTTGTGCTTCTCCCTCGATATACACCTGAGTCTCTTTTGCAGCTTCTAATTTTTTAGTTGTGTTGGTGCATGCAGTAACCAACACTGCCAGACTAAAAGTCCAAATAATTTTTATGCTCATTAGTCAATAATTTCCCACGTGTGATCCGCTAATAATTTAGCTTTTGCAACAAATGTCTTGTATCCTCCCATTCTGCCCCACTGATCAGGTGCAATCATAGATAACAAATCACGACCATTTTCTCTTTTGTAAAAGAAGTAAGTATGTCCTACTAATGGCTTGAAACCCATTTCTGATTTGTAGATCTGCTCAGAAATCTCTACTCTAGATTTCAACTTATTAGCTTGGCTAATCAACAGCTCCATCTGATCATAGATTTGCTTCATCTGCGTATTTGTTTGCTCAGCCATCGCAGTCATTGCTGTTGACTTAATACGATCTTTATCATCTGGAAAAATAACAGCAGAACTTACATTGTGTGCGTATGGAAGTGTACTTGGGTTCTCTGTAATCTTATCTTTATCAATTGGATTGTGTTTTCTTCTTTCTTCTTCCATGTCTAGTTCCAGTTTTCAGCTCGTGTAAATACCAACTTCGTTTTAGTAGATAAGTCGGAGTTGTAATGATAGCCTTCGT
>CBFHLF010000137.1:0-5826 GCA_965656555.1 uncultured Acidiluteibacter sp.
ATTGCTTTGCTAGCGGAGTAGCGGCTATCGATGCCATATTAAAGTTGCTTAAGCCCGGCGATGAAGTGTTGTCGACTAACGACCTGTATGGTGGTTCCCATAGAATATTTACTCAACTGTTTGCGAATTTTGGGATTAAATTCACCTTTATAGACATGAGTGATTTGAGTAATATGGAACAGCACATTACTTCTCATACAAAGCTGGTTTGGGTAGAAACACCTACCAATCCCATGATGAGCATTATCGATATTAAAGCCACAGCGGAACTGACTAAAAAGCACGGATTGGTATTGGCGGTTGACAATACATTTGCTTCGCCTTACCTACAAAACCCACTCGACTTAGGAGCAGATATCGTTATGCATTCGGTAACCAAGTACATTGGTGGACATTCGGATGTGGTGATGGGAGCGTTAATTGTAAATAACAAGCAACTTGCTGATCAATTATATTTTATTCAAAAAAGTTCAGGTGCTATTTGTGGTCCACAGGATAGTTTTTTAGCGCTTAGAGGTATTAAGACGTTGCATTTACGTATGCAGCGACACTGCGAAAACGGGGAGCAGGTAGCAGAATACCTTCGAGCCCATCCAAAAGTGGCTGCTGTTTACTGGCCTGGATTTGAGGACAATGAAGGCTACCTAATTGCTGCTAAACAAATGCGAGGATTTGGCGGTATGATTTCATTTGTCATCAAAGGAAATAAAAAAGAAGATGCATTCACTTTCTTATCCAATTGCAAAGTGTTTACCCTTGCGGAATCATTGGGCGGAGTAGAGTCATTATTATGCCACCCTGCTACCATGACGCATGCGTCTATTCCAAAAGAGGAGCGGGAGAAAATTGGGGTAGTAGATTCGCTGATTCGCATTAGTGTTGGAATAGAAGATATTGAAGATTTAAAACAAGATTTAGAAAACTCCTTGAGTTTAATTTAATTAATAAAAATGAAAAATAGTCGTTTTGCGGTTATTGGCTTAGGCCAATTTGGAAATGTAATTGCGAAAAAACTCTCAGAACGTGGAGCAGAAGTGATTGCTATTGATAACAATAAGGGTAATATCGAAGATATATCTGATGATGTGGCTCTAGCTATATGCATGGATGCTACTGATAAGAAAGCATTGATGGCGCAGAATATACAAGATGTAGATGCAGTAATTATCTGTATTGGTGAGGATTTTGAAGCCTTATTGCTATCTACGGTTTATTGTCAGGAGCTAAAGGTAAAGCGGATAATATCGCGAGCAAATGATGCTCAACAACGCAGAATTCTTGAAAAAATGGGTGTAGATGAAATTCTATCTCCGGAAGACGAGGTAGGAAAAGTTGTAGCAGAACGTTTGATGAACCCTTCGGTGGTTTCGGTTTTGCAGTTACCTGATGATTATGAAATTGCTGAGATTAAAGCGCCTAAAGGAGTGTTGAATCGTTCCCTTCAGGATATTGACCTAAGAGGAAAGTATAAGCTAAACTTAGTGACCATTAAGCGGGAGTATGAAGTGAAGTCCAATGAGGGGGAGAATATTTTTGATCAACACATCATCGGTGTCCCTACTCCTGAAACGATTATTTACGAAACGGATACCATTGTTGTATTTGGCACAACGAAAGACATTGAACGATTTATAGACATTAACCAATAGAATGAAGTATATCTTTATCACAGGAAGCAGCAAGGGTTTAGGTAAAGCCCTTGCTGATCTTTTTTTACAACAAGACAATATTCGTGTAACTGGATTTGCACGCTCATGTAGTATAAAGCATGAAAATTATACTCATAACACCTTAGATTTTAGTAATTCTGAAGCGTTAAACGCATTCAATTTCCCTGATTTAGCCGATGCAGATGAGTTGATTTTGATCAATAATGCCGGCATTCTTAATCCGATTAAGAAAATAGGAACCTACACCGCTGAAGCAGTATCCATGAATGTGCAGGTGAATTTAACCGCACCAATGGTGCTCAGTAATAAGTTTGTAGCGGCCTATCAGCAATTGAATTGCAAAAAATTAATTCTCAATATTAGTAGTGGAGCAGGAAAGTATCCAATAGATGGTTGGTCAGCTTATTGTGCCACTAAAAGTGGTTTGGATATGTTTTCAACTGTTATGCATGCCGAACAAAATTTACTTTCAAACGTATACGGTAGAGTGAAGGTGGTTTCACTTTCTCCCGGAATTATTGATACTGAGATGCAAGCAGATATTCGAAGCAGCAAAGCAGAAGATTTTTCTCAAGTTGAGAGATTTGTGGATTACAAAAAAAGCGGGGAGTTGCAGTCTAGCATACAAACCGCAGAAAAAATAATTAGTAAATTGCACACCCTTTATCATCGTGAAGAAGTGATTTGTTCATTAAGAGACGAATGAAATTATGAAAAAGAAAATTGTTAGTTCTTTCTTAGCGTTATTGGCTTTTAGCCAGTTATTTGCTCAAGACGTTAAACCTTGTTCCACTGATGAGTTGAACGAGCAGTATAAAAATGAGCACCCAGAGGAAAGAGCAGCGATTTTAAAAGCTGAGCAAGACTTGTTAAAACATGCTGCCTTCTACGAGAAAAATGGCGATAAATCTGCAGGAACTGTTTATACCATTCCCATTGTTTTTCACGTGCTTCACCAAGGAGGCTCTGAAAATATTTCAGATGCACAAGTATATGATGCGGTGCGTGTGATTAATGAGGATTTTAGAAAGCTAAACAGTGATACCAATATTATAGTTCCTGCTTTTAAGAGTATAGCTGCGGATATGGAAATTCAAGTAGCGTTAGCTAAGCTAGATCCTAATGGGAATTGTACGAATGGTATTGATCGCATATTTACAGATGAAACCAACCAAGGTACTGATCGCTCAAAGCTAAATCAATGGCCAAGAGATAAGTATTTAAATATTTGGGTGGTAAAAAGAATTTCAAGTGGAGCAGCAGGATATGCATATTATCCTGCAAGCACGGTAGTTCGCCCACAGATTGATGGTATAGTAGTCCTTAATGATTATGTTGGGAGTGTTGGGACCTCTTCTTTAGGCAGAGCTAGAACGCTTACACATGAGATTGGTCATTATTTAAACCTGCCTCACTTATGGGGAAGTACTAATGACCCAGGATTGCAAAGTAATTGTAATACAGATGATGGGATAGGCGATACGCCAAACTCTATTGGATGGCAAAGTTGTAATCTGCAGGGAACTACATGTGGTTCATTAGATAATGTTCAAAATTATATGGAGTACAGTTATTGTTCGCGCATGTTTACTCAAGGCCAAGCCAATCGAATGAGAGCAACCATGACCAGTAATATTGCATTTAGAAGCAATTTATGGTCGTCATCTAATTTGACCGCCACGGGTGTTTCATTGCCCGATGTCCTTTGTAAAGCAGAATTCGAAATAAGTGAATCGTTTGCTTGTGCTGGAGATACCGTAATTTTTTCGGACTTATCATATACCAACCCAACTACGTGGATGTGGCAAATTGCGGGAGCGACTCCTTCGAGCTCATTTGTTCAAAACCCATCTGTAGTTTACAACCAACCCGGTGTATATGGCGCAAGCTTAATGGTGTTTAATGGTGGCGTTAGTAAATCAATTTCAAAAAATAATTTAATTAGGGTATATTCAAACAATGCGGATACAGTATCAGAATCATTCGTAGAATCATTTGAAAACCAAGCGTACTTAGATAGTAAATGGCTTTTCCTGAATGATTTTGATGGAGGAAAATTTGAAGTGACATCTACTGCCTCAGTTAGTGGGAATAACAGTCTTTATTTTGACAATATAAACTATTCTAGAGAAAATCAAGAGGCCGCAATTATTAGTCCCTCATTTGACCTTTTGGCGTTAAGTAATCCTAAATTAAAGTTTAGTTATGCATATGCCACAAAGGGAAGTGGCAGCAATGATGAATTTAATATCTATTCCTCTACGGACTGTGGCAAAACATGGAATCCACGCTTTGGGTTGGTTGGGAATACGATGTCTACCTCATCGCCAACGACCACAGCTTATACTCCACAGAGCGCCAGCGATTGGAACTCCTTTACACTTCCGTTATCCGCAGTGACCAATTTTGATAACGTTCGATTTAAGTTTGAATTTGTAGGTAACCAAGGGAATAATTTTTACATAGATGATATTAATATTACTGGAACACTTGTCGGTTTAGCTTCAAATTCACTTTTGGATGAAACGGTACGTTTATTTCCGAACCCAACACAAACTGACCATACAGTACTTCAGTTTGAGTTAAATGCTCCTGTTAATCTGATGGTTGTAAACCTGCAAGATGTTACTGGCAAGATCATCAAATCGATTCAGCTTTCTAGCTTAAATGTTGGAATAAATCAAATTGAAATACCTATATCAGGATTAATATCAGGGCTATACATTGTGAATATTAATGCAGATTCCTACCAAATAAATAAAAAATTACTAGTAAAATAAGAACCAATTATGTTTAAATCAGTTATAAAAATCGCTACTGTAGTAGCAATGCTTTTCACATATTCAAGTGCGAGTGCACAGAAGTGCGGTACTGATCACAGTGTGTATGAGCAAATGCTTCAAGATCCATCTAGCAGAAAACAGATAGAACAATTCTATGAGCAGGCACAAGCTAATCCTACAGGAAATAAGGCACCCACCATCATCGTGCCTGTAGTTGTTCATGTAATTCATAGTAATGGAGTAGGAAATATATCATTGGCTCAAATTCAAGATGGAATAGATAAAGTAAATAGAGATTTTAATAAGACCAATGGGGATACTTCTCAGATTCGATCTGTATTTGCAAACCTTGCAGGAAGAGCTGATGTAGAGTTTCGTTTGGCCAAGATTGATCCAAACGGTCAGTGTACAGAAGGCGTTAATCGAGTAAATTCAGTTTTAACGTTTAACCAGAGAAATGAAGTAAAAGCACTTGCTCAATGGGATGAGAATAAGTATTTCAATGTATGGCTAGTTAATTCAATTCGATCAGGTGGTGGTACAGGAACCACTTTGGGTTACGCACAATTTCCGTTTTCCACGAATGGTTCTTCATTAAACACTTATGGTATTGTGGTAAGAAATGATGAGTGGGGTGGTATTGGTACTGCTTCTGGAGGAAATGGTCGAACCGTTACGCATGAAATGGGACATTGCTTTAACCTATTACATACCTTTCAAAGTGGTTGTGGATCAAATTGCTCAAGTAGCGGTGACCGAATTTGTGATACGCCTCCTGCAGCGACTGAAACCTTTGGTTGTAACCTTTCAAATAATACCTGCTCTAATGATGCTTTTGGACCCTCAGCATTTTCTACAAATGTGCCTGATCAGTTGGAAAACTACATGAGTTATGATGATTGCCAATACATGTTCACGCAAGGTCAAGTAAATGTAATGCGTTCCACGTTGTCTTCTTCAGCATACCCATGGTTGCAGAATTTGGTGTCAGCATCAAACCTAGTTGCAACTGGTACCAATAATGGATACACTCCACAAGATTGCCCTCCAATTGCACATATCGAAAGTCCAAATGCGGTAATTCTTGCTTGTGTGGGTGATACTGTAACGTTTGGTGATAACTACACCTACAATGGTCCTGTGCAATCATACAACTGGACTTTACCGGGTGCAACACCTTCTACATCCAGTTCAGCTACTCCTTCAGTTGTTTATACTGCACCAGGAAAATATAATTATACATTTGCTGTGAATGGCCAAGGTGGTACATCTTCTCAGTTTATTTCTCAGAATGTAGTCATTACAGATGGTGCAAATACACCTTATGATGGCGTACTTTATGAAGAAGATTTTCAAAATGCGTTGCGAGTTTT
>CBFHLF010000138.1:0-5823 GCA_965656555.1 uncultured Acidiluteibacter sp.
ACTTACATAATAAATCAGAATAGAAAGTATCGGAAGTGGCGCTAAAGCATACAGCGTCAGTTCTACATTTATCCGAAGCATTACGGTGATAACGAACACAAACAAGGTAACCAAGTTGATGCTGTACATGATACCTGGTCCTAGGTAGTTTCTTGTTCTACTCACATCTTCACTGATCCGGTTCATAATATCACCGGTATTGTTCCGCTTGTAAAAGGGCATGCTCAGTTCTTGGTAGTGCGCATACACCTCATTTTTTAAGTCGTACTCAATGAGGCGGCTCATGATAATGATGGTTTGGCGGGTGAAGAAGGTAAATAACCCTTTCATTAAAGCCATTACCATAACTAGAATAGCGAAAAAAGTCAGGCTTTTACTCAAATTCATATCAGCAGTAAAGTCGGCTATCCAGCTGATATCGCCATTGTCAACTGCAGTTGGGTCATCACTTAAATGACGCGCTACTTGATCAAATGCTTCTCGAATTATTTGAGGAGGATATATTGCAAAAATATTGGAGATCGCCACGAAGATAATACCGAGTCCTAATCGCCATTTATACTTAAGAAGATACTTATTTAGATACTTTAAAGAATTCATAAATTGTGCTTAATGCTACCTTTTAATACAAAATTTAAATACTATTTTTGCAATCGAATTTTGGGGGCGGCAGCGCTTGCAAAAGTACCTATTATCTTTAGGTTTATTAGCAATTGATAATGTTAACTTTAGTAGTATGAATGAAGTAATTGATATAAAAGAAACTAAGCATTTAGAGAATCCTGTGATCAGTAATATGGTAACGTATGATCATGAGCAGGTAGTTTTTTGCCAAGATAATGCAACTGGCTTAAAAGCCATCATTGCCATACACAACACCACATTAGGGCCTGCACTTGGCGGTACCCGTATGTGGAATTATACCAATGAAGTAGAAGCGCTGAATGATGTTCTTCGATTGTCAAGAGGAATGACATACAAAGCGGCCATCACAGGCTTGAACCTAGGTGGTGGAAAAGCAGTAATCATTGGAGATTCATACACGCAAAAATCAGAAGCGTTGTTCAGAAGATTTGGAAAGTTTGTCAACAGCTTAAGCGGTAAGTACATTACAGCAGAAGATGTGGGCATTAGCCCAAGTGATATGGAATGGGTAAAAATGGAAACCGATCACGTAGCTGGAGTTCCAGTATCATTAGGTGGTAGTGGAGATCCTTCTCCTGTGACTGCTTATGGCGTGTTTATGGGAATTAAAGCAGGTGCTAAAGAGCAGTTTGGCAGTGATTCTTTGAGCGGTAAAAAAGTGTTGGTACAAGGTATCGGTCACGTAGGTGAAGTATTAGTAAAATATTTAACAGAAGATGGTGCTAAGGTGTACATCACCGATATCAATGAAAGTAGATTAGCAGAGGTTTCTAAAAAATATGGAGCTGAAGTTATTTTAGGTGATGCAGTTTACGATTTAGAAATGGATATTTATTCTCCTTGTGCGCTTGGAGCGACAGTAAACTCTAACACCATTCCACGTTTGAAATGCTCAATTATTGCAGGAGCTGCAAACAATCAGTTGGAGAATGAAGTCATTCACGGAGCAGAGTTGGTAAATAAAGGTATTGTTTATGCTCCTGATTTTTTAATTAACGCTGGTGGATTGATTAATGTAAACAGTGAAGTAGCCAACTACGGACAGGATAGAGCGATGGAGTTGACTCGAAATATCTACAACACAACGTTAGATATCTTTAAATATGCAGCGAAAGAAAATGTACCGACTTATGCAGCTGCTAATCGATTAGCTGAAGAGCGAATTAAAGCAATTGGTAAAATAAAACAAGTACGATAAGTACAATTAATTGATCAACACATATTTCACAAAGGGAGTTCTTTAAATGTTGAATAGACGAATTTTACGCGTAAAAGTAATGCAGGCATTGTATGCCTTTTTTCAATCGAGCAATACGGAGTTATCAAAAGGAGAGAAAGAGCTTTTTTTGAGCATTGATCGTTTATACGATTTGTATTTGTTCTTTTTGCAACTACCGGTAGAGCTTGCCGACTTAGCGGATGTGCAACAAACGGAGGCTAAAAATAAAGCGTTGCCTACCCATGAAGACTTAAATCCGAATCGGAGTTTTGTCGAAAATAAGGTAGTTGTGAATCTGAGAGAAAATGAAGTTTTTCAGTCAACCCTTAAAAATCGTAAGATTTCTTGGGCGGCTGATCGTGACGATTTGAAACGATTGTTAAAAGATTTGCGTTCTGCTTCATTTTTCGTGAATTATATCAATGAATCTGAAAAAACGTTTGAAACTGACAGAAAATTCATTCTAGACTTTTACAAGAAAATTGTAATCGACTCTGAAATGCTTTATCAGTTGTTTAACGAGCGCAGTATTTATTGGGATTATGACGATGTAGATTTTGCTATTTCTATGGCGACTAAGCACATTAAAAAGCTGAAAGTGGATGAAACGGAATCATCCATCATGGGAATGTACAAAGATGAAGAAGACGATAAGGATTTTATTAAAACGTTGTTTAGAAAAACAATCGTTGATAACAACGAAAATACTGCATTAATAGAAGAGAAAACAAAGAACTGGGATGTGGATCGAATTGCAGTGATGGATGTGTTGTGCATGAAAATGGCAATCACTGAATTGACGCAGTTTTCGAGCATTCCAATTAAGGTTTCCTTAAATGAATACATTGAAATATCTAAGTTGTTTAGTTCACCAAAAAGTAAGGTGTTCATCAACGGAATTTTAGATAAACTTGTAATTGATTTTAAAGAAGCCGGCAAAATCAAAAAAATGGGACGAGGCTTAATGGAATAAGCTGATAATTTTAAAAACTATATATCATGAAAAGAATAATTTATTTAGCAAGTGTAGCGGCACTTATTGGTTTCACATCTTGTGGAAACGAGGCAAAAGCACCGGTAGAGGATGTGCCAATTTCAACTGATATCATTAACATACCATCAGAGGAAGACGACAATACACCACTAGCTGGGTTTGATTTTGAGAACATCGTTTATGAGTTCGGAGAAATTACTCAAGGTGAAAAAGTGCAAACCACTTTTAAATTTACTAACAATGGAGAGGTAGACTTAATTATCTCTGATGCAAAAGGAAGTTGTGGTTGTACCGTACCGGTTTACCCAAGAAACCCAATTGCACCTGGTGAAGAAGGGGAGATTGAAGTTGTATTTGATAGTAATGGAAAAATGGGTCAGCAGAACAAAACTGTAACCTTGATTGCCAATACAAAGCCAAATACAACAGTATTAGCCTTAAAAGGAAATGTATTAACTCCTGAAACTAAATAATGATGAATTTATCTACAATATTCCTGATGGCTCCTGCAGCTGAGGGAGAAAATCCAATAATGTCTTTTTTACCGCTTGTATTAATCATTGTGGTGTTCTATTTCTTTATGATTAGACCACAGATGAAAAAGCAAAAAGAGCAACGAAAATTTAGAGAGAATCTTGCGAAAGGTCAAGATGTAGTAACCATTGGTGGAATCCATGGAAAGGTTGCAGAAATCAAAGAAACAACCATTATAGTAGATGCTGGAAATGGTCAAAAATTGACAATTGAGAAAGCAGCTGTATCTCCTGACTTTTCAGGAGCAGCAATGGGTGCAAAATAATTCCTAATTTCATTCTTAGGAACGAATTTTAGGAAACGTGAATTTATCAATAAGGAAAATATTAATCGAGAAGAATTCAGCTGGGAAAAACCGACTGAATCGGAAGATTAGTATTTTCCTTTTTTGTTTAGCATTTGCTTCGATCTTCTGGTTGTTAAATGCGTTGTCCAAAAACCTGACGTTAGATATTCAGTATCCTTTTGAGTATGAATACTACAGCGATCGTCAAGTGGTCGTTAATAAACCCACCAAAACACTCAAAATTTTTGCGAGTGGGTCTGGTTTTAATTTACTCGGTCAGTACTTAGTTTTTAACCGGGATCCATTATCCGTTTCATTGACTGATCTAGAAGTGGATAAAAATGGTTTTGCTACGGTGGCAACGGCATCTCTCGCCGACGAGATTAGCAATCAGTTGGGATCTAATATTCAAGTCCAGAGTATGTATCCTACGGAGATTCGGATTCAATTGGCCGAAAAAGCGGTCAAAATGGTTCCTGTAAAAGTAAAACATAACTTTACCTTTCCACCTCAGACGCGCCTCAAAGACTCAATTACGGTAACACCAAAAAAGGTAAAGGTGAGTGGCCCTCAAGACTTGCTGGATTCCATATCGTATATTCAAACAAATCAGTTAAAGCGCCACTTAAACAGCAGTATCCAATTAAAGGGAATAGCCCTGAAGGCTCCATTCGATACAGGTTTGGTTACGCTATCACCAAGTACGATAGATTTAAACATAGCAGTAGAAGAATTCACTGAGTCTAAGATATCGCTTCCGATTGAAGTAATGAATCTGCCGAATCGAATTAACTTTAGCGTATTGCCATCTTCTGTAACGATTAAGTTTCTCGTTCCGTTAGAATTATATGATGAGATTACAGAAGATAACTTTATTGCATCGGTGGACTACAGCGAAGTGAGCCGAGGTAAAAGCCGACTAAGTATAACTGTTACTCAAAAAGAAAATTTGGTTGAAATTATTGCTGTTCAGCCGGAACGGGCAGAGTTTTTAATCAAACAGTAGGCTCAAGTTTCTTTGTAGTAGTATTGCCAGTAAAAGATGGAAAGGTGTATTCCAATTCTTGCTATGCATCTTATTATTCCTGTGGTATAAGTCCTGAAAAATTCAGATATTTATGTACTATAGATAATGACTTATGCTTAAAGTAGGATTAACCGGTGGAATTGGAAGTGGAAAGACCACAGTAAGCCGTGTATTTAAAAACTTAGGAGTACCCATATTTAATTCTGATCTCGTAGCTCGTGATATTGTAAATACAGATGTTTCAGCTGTAAGGGCGATAAAATCACATTTTGGAGAATCCATATATAATCAAGATGGACTTGATCGTAAGGCGCTAGCCGATGTGGTTTTTAATCAGCCAGAAGAGTTGCAAAAGCTTAACAGTATTGTGCATCCAAAAGTAGCAGAACGTTTTGATAAATGGTGTGAAGAGCATTCAAATGCACCTTACATTATTAAGGAAGCAGCGATTCTTTTTGAGTCCGGTGCCCATCAAAACCTAGACCGAATAATTGTAGTATACACTCAGAAAGAAGAAAGAATCCGGCGAATTATGAAACGTGATAACTCTTCAAGAAGTGAGGTGGAAAATAGAATGAACAACCAATGGGATGATGGAACACGGAATAAGCTTGCCGATTTTATTATTATCAATGATGATATAGACCTCATACTACCACAAGTGATGGAGCTTCATGAAGTGTTGATCGGAACGGAAGATTAATGTTATGAAAAAGCTGATTACTCAGGAATACATTCAGACATTATTGCAACCACTGTCAAAATCGGATTACAAGGGCAGTAACGGGCATGCCTTACTTATTGCAGGTAGTTATGGAATGATGGGGGCTGCCGTATTATCGACTCAAGCTGCTTTGCGATCTGGAGCAGGTTTAGTAAGCACTTACGTTCCTAGTAAAGGTGTCGAGATTCTGCAAATTACTGCGCCCCAAGCAATGGTTATTCCTGATTCTTCAGCTGAATATATTGGTGCTATTACATTGTCTAAATCGTTTGATGCTATTGGCATTGGACCTGGTTTAGGCAGACATCAAGTGACCCGAGAAGCTATTGCGCAGTTCATTACCAATTGTGAGCAACCACTTGTGATTGATGCCGATGCGCTCAATTGCATTGCT
>CBFHLF010000139.1:0-5817 GCA_965656555.1 uncultured Acidiluteibacter sp.
GTGCATGATTTATTACTTAGCACCGTTAATAGCTTTGAAGTGATTCTAAGTAAGCGAAATGGTAAAATTAATACTCGATTAAATGCTGAAAGCAGTCTAATCAACGGAGATCAATTTCATATCGGGAATGTGTTTTTTAACCTCATTGACAATGCAATAAAGTATACCACTGACAATCCTGTTATCACAATTGAAACCGAATCTAATGCTCAAGGTATAACGCTTCATTTTAAAGACAATGGTATTGGTATAGCCGAAAAGGATCAAAAGCATATATTTGATAAGTTTTATCGCGTTACAGATGGAGATTTACACGATGTGAAAGGTTTTGGTTTAGGCCTTAATTACTCATTGACCATGATAAAATTGCACAACGGATTTATCAAATTAAAAAACAATTCGCCACATGGATCCATTTTTTCCCTCTTTTTTCCCTTTAAATAATAAAGAAGAACCTGCTATGAAACAATACAAAGCGACTATCTTACTATTGGAAGATGATGAAAACTTAGGATTCGTCACCAAAGATAAACTAGAGGATGCAGGATATTTTGTAAAGTTGTGCATAGATGGTGAAGAGGCGGTTAAAACCATCCAAACTGACCATGTAGACCTTTGTTTGCTCGACATTATGTTGCCGAAAATGGATGGATTTACTGTGGGTAAAATTATAAAAGAAAAAGATGAGCGAATTCCCATCTTGTTTGTCTCTGCGCGATCACAAAAAGCAGATAAAATAAAGGGGTTAAAGCTTGGTGCCGATGATTACATTACTAAGCCATTCGATTTTGATGAACTCCTTTTAAGGGTACAAAATATTCTAAGTAGATCCGTCCTACGTAGAAAAATTAAGTCAGAAGAACCTAAAGTTCATTATATTGGTAAGTACATTTTTAACGTTAACAATCAATTTTTAGAAATTGATGGTAAAAGACAAAAACTCACAAAAAAGGAAGCTGACTTACTTCATTTACTTTGTTTAAATATCAATGATGTACTAAGTCGTGATGAAGCCCTAATGGAGGTTTGGGGAGTCAGCGATTATTTTAGCGGCAGAAGCATGGATGTGTATATTTCAAAAATTAGAAAGTTTTTAAAAAAGGATCCTACAATAGAAATTATCAACATTCACGGCGTTGGTTTTAAAATGGCAATTGAGTAGTTTTACTGCATGCATGATTTCCTATTTGAAACCGCTCAACGAGTGATGAATGAGCAACAAGAAGAGCTCGAAAATTCTGTAATTATTTTACCGAACCGCCGTGCGGCACTATTCCTAAAAAAACATTTCGGGTCAATAATTGATGGACCCATTTGGGCACCAAAAATTATCAGTGCCGAAGAGTTTTTAGAAGATTTATCTGGTAGTCAAGTATTAGATAATGTGCAGTTGCTCTTTGAGTTTTATGAAATCTACAAGCAGGTAGTACCCGAAGAGGAACAAAACAGTTTTGATCAGTTTATCCAATGGGGCAGCACCCTTTTGCAAGATTTCAATGAAATAGACCGTTACTTAATTGATCCTAAAAAGTTATTTGAATACGTTAATGAGGCGAGAGCTCTAGAAGTATGGAACCTAGAATTGGGCGAAATAACCGAAGTTCAACAAAACTATTTATCCTTTTGGAGACAGATGGAATCCCTTTATCATGCATTTCGGGATCATTTAGAAAAACAGCAACTTGCCTACTCCGGACTTTCCTATCGAAAAGCTGCGGAGGAGCTAACAGACGAACGCATCCAACGGTCGCCTTATCATCACATTTATTTTGCAGGATTTAATGCGCTTACCGCTGCTGAGCAACTTATTATGGAGCGGTTCGTATTAGCAAAAAAAGCAACGATGCTTTTTGATGCAGATGAGTATTATGTAAAGGATGAATTGCATGAAGCAGGTTTATTTATGCGGCAACTAAAGAATAAGCCCCATTTTGAATCTTCATTCAAGGATCTATCGAAGCATTTTAAATCCACTAAGAAAATTACAATATACGCTGTTCCTAAGAATGTTGGGCAAGCAAAATTGGCCGGCAGACTCTTAAAAGAAGCCAATAGTAAAAATGACTACCGCGATACAGCCGTTGTCTTAGCGGATGAAAACCTATTACTGCCTGTTTTACAATCATTACCCGATGAAGTAGATAAGGTAAATATTACAATGGGTTACCCCATCAGTAATAGCCCTATTTATACTTTTTTTGAGCGATACATTCATTTACATCAAAAAGCTGAGCTACATGCTGAACAACGAGGAAATATTGGATTTTATTACAAAGATGTACTTAACTTATTGGAGCACCCTTTCCTCTCCTCTATTTCGACTGACTTTACAACATCAGCTATTGCAGCAGTTAAGACTAAAATAGAAGAGAACAACCTCATTTACCTTTCTGTAGACGAAATGGTTGATTACATACCTTTGATGTCAACTATTGGTATCAAACAAGCAAAAGAGCTATCTGTAAACTACTTGATTAAAAAACTGCTATCTATTATTGAAACTGCTAAGAACAGCTACAGCGTTAGTAAAAAAACAGCAAACGACAAGCTTTCTATAGAATACTTGTTTCATTTGGCGAAAATATTTAATCAAATTGCAGAATTACAGCATCGATTCAATAACATTGAAAAGCTGTCGACCTTTTACACCATATTCAAACAACTCTGTCAAAAGGCCACTATTCCATTTTTCGGTGAACCTCTCAGTGGTTTGCAATTGCTTGGAGTATTAGAGACGAGAACCATTGACTTTAAAAATCTGATTTTATTAACAGTAAATGAAGGAGTACTCCCCTCAGGAAAGTCACAAAACTCCTTTATTCCTTATGATATTAAAAGTCAGTTTAACTTACCTACTCACAAGGAAAAAGATGCTATTTATGCCTACCACTTTTACCGATTGATTCAACGAGCAGAGCAAATAACACTGGTTTACAATTCTTCATCAGATAAGATGGGTGGCGGAGAACGGAGCAGATTCATAGAACAATTAGTCAATGAGTTGCCAGATTACAACTCAAGTATAGAAATAGAAGAAAAGGTAGTCCAAACACCACTACCAACTGAAAAAGAGTTGGATATTTCAATCAAACGTACCGATCTAATTGATGATGCCATTCGCAAACATCTTCAAAGAGGTATTTCTCCCTCTGCGATCAATACTTACATCAGCTGTCCACTCGATTATTATTATAAGTACGTTCTTGGTTTAAAAGAGCCACAAGAGGTTGAAGAAAATATTGCAGCAAGCTCTTTTGGTAGTATTATTCATGATGCCTTAGAGCACGCTTACACTCCACACGTTGGTAAAACTGTACCTAAAGAACAAATTTCTTCGTTGAAGAAAACAGCTAAAGTGTTTTGCGAGAAAGCCTTTATCGATCAATATGGCAATAAAGCGTTGAGTGTAGGTAAAAACTACTTGATTTACAGGGTAGCTCAATCTTACCTAGATGCATTTTTTGAAGAGGAGGAAAAACTATTGGAAAAGAATGAGGTCCGTATCATCCAATTAGAAAATAACTTGTCGGAAAACTTTACATTAGTTTATGAGGGGGAGCCTGTAACTGTAAAGTTAAAAGGAAAAGTTGACCGAATCGATGAAGTAAATAATCAGTTGCGGGTAATCGATTATAAAACAGGTGTAGTCGATAACAGTAAACTAAAGCTTTCAAAATCGATCGATGAAATGGATTTAGCAGCATCAGGGCAAGCCATTCAATTGCTCATCTACTCCTATTGCTACGCTAAAGCGAATAGACTAACCGAACTTCCTGAAGCTGGAATCTTATCATTACGAAAGATAAAAAGCGGACTAAGTACACTGCATTTTGATAAAAAGTTTCCAATTGATAATCGAATCGAAGCAGTGGAAGAATTATTAAGTCGTATTTTTACAGATATGCTCGAAAAAGATGTATTTGAGCACAGAAAAGAGGCAAAATATTGTAAATTTTGTCAGGCATAAAAAAAGCCCTCGATGGGAATTTCGAAGGCTTTAAAAATGGGAAATAGAAAACTAACTAATATTAACCTACACTTTAGACGTTCAAATCACCAAAATGGTTGCCCAAACTATCATAAAATGAAAAATTTAACATTTTTTTTAATCACTACTGTACTGGTTAATTTGTCATTATTTGGCCAAATAGAACGTTGTGGAAAGGATCAAAAACTACAGGAGCGCTTACTTGAAAATCCTGAAATAACACAAATAATTGATGAGCAAAACAAACAAATTGTAGCTTTTGACCACAGCAATAAATCTCAGGCTGTTATTACTATACCTGTTGTAGTTCATGTTGTTTATAGAACGAGCAACCAGAATGTTTCGGCAGCACAAATCAATTCTCAAATTAATGCATTAAATGAAGATTACCGGCGCCTAAATACTGATGCAATCAATACTCCATCGGTTTTTTCAGGTGTGGATACAGAAATCGAGTTTTGTTTAGCTTCTGTAGATCCAAACGGAAACCCTACTACGGGAATTACACGCACGTTAACCACTATACCTGAAATAGGCAATACCAACAACTATTACCGCACTTCCCAAGGTGGAAAAGATATTTGGGACCGCGATCGATATTTAAATATTTGGGTTTGTGATTTAGGAGCGCTTTACTTAGGTTTTGCTTATGCACCTAATACAGCCCTTCCAAGTTATGATGGACTGGTGATCGACCCTCGTTATTTTGGAACTACTGGATCTGCCGCTTTTCCATATAACAAAGGCCGAACAGCTACTCACGAAATTGGCCATTGGTTTAATTTGGAACACTTGTGGGGTTCAGGGTTTGGAGGTTGTTTTAGTACTGATTTTGTTAACGATACGCCTACGCAATTCGAAGAAAATTACGGTTGCTTATCCCACCCTTCACCCTCGTGTAATAATGGTGGTGATATGTTTATGAACTACATGGATTACTCCGATGATCGATGCATGAATGCTTTTACTCTTGGTCAAAAAAACCGCATGCGTGCAGCAATACAGCTTTTCCGACCAGGTTTATTAACTTCAGGAGGATGCAGTACAGTTGGTCTTAAAAAGAGTGTTCTTCAATATGAATTTACAATTGCACCAACAGTTGCAAATACATTCCTTACTGTTAATAACGAGTCAGGAAAGACCTTTGACTATGAAATTGTCAATTTAATGGGACAAAAGCAGGAAGATGCTAGAACTATAAGTGATTCCCAATTGTTAATAAACGTAGAAAAACTTATCCCGGGTGTTTACTTTTTAAATGTGCACTCCGAAGGACAACGATTTACTCAGAAGTTCATAAAGACCAATTATTAGAAAGATACAAAACATACAAGATATATGAGTTTAGAAAATATCAATCTGCTTTTAAAATCTGATATCTCAGAGGACTTAAAAAGTATTGCACAGAAGGTAATAAACGGTGAGCGAATCACATTTGACGAAGGTGTGATACTATACAAAAAAGGCGAGCTCACATTTGTAGGAGCCTTGGCCAATTATATCAGAGAAAAGAAGCATGGAGATTTTACCTATTTCAACAAGAATTTTCACGTAGAACCGACCAATATTTGTGTTTTTGATTGCAAATTTTGTGCTTATTCAAAGTTGATTCGTGAAAAAACAGATTACGATGCATGGGAATTAAGTGAAGAACAAATCATTGAAAAAGTAAAAAGCTACGATGGCACGGCTGTCACAGAAGTGCATATTGTAGGTGGTGTTCACCCAAAAATGGGTTTGCACTATTTTGCCAATTTGATTAAAAAAATAAAAGAGATTCGTCCTGATATTCATGTAAAAGCATTCACAGCGGTAGAATTAGAATACAT
>CBFHLF010000140.1:0-5810 GCA_965656555.1 uncultured Acidiluteibacter sp.
AACAATATACAATGTCGTCACCTAAATCAATATCTAAATTATTAATCACAAATATGTCGATCACTGTAGAGTCAGGTATTTCAATACCGCAACTCGTTTTCCATGTGTTAAAGTCATCACCTGGCTTTAAGTAAAGTTTAACAACGCCACCGTCATTATCTACATTAGGGTCGAATCCTTCAGGAAGTCCGAGGGGTTCGAATAGCTTAACACGGATTCTATTTGTTTTTAAACCTCTACACCCATCAGTTGGATATACCGAGTCAATCGCATAAATTGTAGGAGGAGTCGTTGTTGAATCGGTAAGTCTTAAATCAGAACCAAACAATTCAATCGTGTTACAAAGGATATCAACATCCATTTCAATATCTATGTAGTAACTAGCACAATTTACGGCAATGACATTTGGGTTAGTTCCCTTGTATCCAACTTGGTAAGGATCTATTCCAACTCCTACACCACCACCTGTGCCATTGTTAGAACTAAGGTTAGTAAATACAGGAACAGAATCATTACAGAAATCTCCAAAAGCAATACGTAAGTCTCTCATTAAGGTACCTCGGAATACTTTTTTAGATTTTGTCATATTTGTGGCAGAATCAATATACAAACTGTCTTTCCACTCTTCTACAATGTAGGAGAATGTTCCCTTAAATTTAAGGTCAGGAGTAAAGGTCATAATACCTGTACGTTCATTGACTCTAACAGGTCTAATTACCGTAGGTAGAGGGTCGTTTCCTGTATATCCTACCGCATAATTAACTTGAACACCAAGGTCACTTAGTGCCGGCACTACTTTATATGCAAGGGAGTCTCCATCTGGATCTGTTGCACTCAAATCAAATTGATATTCCCTACCGATACAAAATGATTGCACTGGTTCATCATTATTAAATTCAGGAGAGTTGTTATAATAAACTGAATTAGCATTATCTTGGAATGTAGGATCCCACGAGTTAATATCTGAATTGTTTAAAGTAGTTTCTACATAGAAAGTTGGTGAGCTCGATAAGTTGTCGTTCCCTGGTCGTGCATTAACATCCCAAAAGATGGTCCAGAAATCGCACTTACCGGGCAAACAAACCGTATCTCTATACAAGTACTCTTCTGTAATTGGCTTATCATCATCCAAAATACAGTTGGCGCCTTTTACGATACCACCACCATTGCCATTTACAGTATCAGCCAAGAATGCATTAAACGGCTGCACTGGAAAAAACCCAAAACATGGCGCAAAGAACTGCGGTGTAATTGTTTGAGGTGCTTGAATTCCCGAAGCTTCCCGATAGAACCTTAAAGTTACTTCAAAACACAAAGGGTTGAGCGAGTCAATTTGTCGATAGACAATATCTCCAGCTGCCACGTGAGAAGCTTTTGCAGTATTACTTACGGACATCCCTGTAAGAAATAGCGTAAAGAGTAAAATAGGTAGAATAAATTTTTTCATAATGTCGATTAATTATCAAATTCAACTGATAAGCCCGTAAAGAAACGTAATTTTTATAGTGTTTACAAATCTTTTTATGGCAATTCTGAACTATGACGCATGCTTCTTTCACATGGTTGCACAAGAGAATATTTAATCACGTTTTTTTAGAATGGCTTCTCTTTGAGGTGAATTCAAAATAAAGTCAAATATGTTAAGAACATTTTTTAGTTGAAGCGGTATAATTACCTTTGTAAACTTCATAAAAAACGTTTATTCAATTGGCTAATTTATTAAAAAACAAACCGGATCAAGAAGTAAAAATTGGTAAACCAAAATGGTTAAAATCAAAGATTTCATCTGGCGAAGAGTATAAGAAGCTGAAGCATATCGTAGACGAGAATAATCTGCATACGATTTGTCAATCTGGTAAATGTCCTAATCAAGCAGAATGTTGGGGAGCTGGAACAGCTACATTTATGATTCTTGGAAATACATGCACTCGTTCTTGTCAGTTTTGTAATGTGGCTACAGGAAAAGGAGAAGAACTGGACCCCTTTGAGCCTTTAAAAATTGCGCGCTCTGTCGAGCTGATGAAATTACAGCACTGCGTAATAACTTCTGTGGATCGTGATGACTTGGTCGACGGTGGTGCAAATGCTTGGAAGAAAACAGTTGAATTGATTCGAAAATACAATCCAACTACAACTATAGAAACACTTGTTCCTGACTTCAAAGGGGAGTGGGAGAATTTGCAATATATAATTGACGTAAAACCCGAAATCGTCTCTCATAATATAGAAACGGTGGAGCGCATCACGAAAGAGGTTCGCATTCAAGCTAAGTATTGGAGAAGTATGGAAGTATTAGACCGCCTCAAAAAAGGGGGCATAGAACGCACAAAGTCCGGAATTATGGCAGGCTTAGGCGAAACCGAAGCGGAAATGATAAAAACCATGAAGGATTTAAGAAGCGTAGATGTGAATATCCTAACGATTGGGCAGTATCTACAACCCACTAAGAAGCATTTACCTGTTTCAGAATTTGTGCATCCAGATGTTTTTGCAAAATATAAAGAAATAGGTCTGGAGCTAGGGTTTACGCACGTAGAGAGTGGCCCTTTAGTGCGATCATCTTACCATGCTGAACGTCATATTTAAATTGTTCAATGCGTAAATTAGTCAACTTAATTATCTATTTTTATTGAATTAACTATCAATTTTAGTTAGTATATAAGTTATATGCCGCAATGTGTAAATCGTTATTTCACTGCGGCTTTATTTTTTAAGTATACTTTTAAACAAGCCAGAATGGCTAATTATCTGCACAGAAACGCGCCTTCATCTTTTTAATAAATATTTTCTGAGCTTCTTTTATGGGGATTTTTCGGCCTAATTCTTTTTCTAAGGATGTTACTCCTTTGTCTGTAATCCCGCAAGGTACAATGTGATCAAAATATGAAAGATCCGTATTGATATTGAATGCAAATCCGTGCATCGTAATTCCCATACTCACCTTAATCCCAACGGCACAGATTTTTCGCGGATAATTAGACTGCGCATCAATCCAAACACCGCTTGCATCAGCAATTCGCTCGCCTTTTAATCCATAGTGCTCAAGGCAATCCATCACTACATCTTCCAATAATTCCACATATTGGCGTACGCCAATGTCAAAGTGGCTCAAGTCAAAAATAGGATAGCCGACTATTTGACCCGGACCGTGATAAGTTATATCTCCACCTCGGTTGGTGGCAACGTACGTTGCCCCGACTTCTTCAGGCTTAACTTTTAGATTGCTCACATCTCCTGACTTCCCTAACGTATACACATGTGGGTGTTCCAATAGCACTAGAAAGTTCATACTATCAATCCCTTCTTTTCGCTTAGCTAGTTTATTGTTGTATAATCCTTCTTGAAAGGCTAAGGCAGTAAGATAGTCAGTTTCGGAAAGAATGACTTCGCCAAATGATGGATTGTTCATTGTCTTGAATATTGATATAGATCGTGGACTAAATTATTTTGTAAATTTAGAGAATGAAAAGGTTTAGTTGGCTTATTTGTTCTACAATCCTGCTATTTTCGCTCAATTTGGGAGAATTATCTGCACAGGTAACGACGATTGCTCCATTTTTTCAAATACACATTAGCAGCCCATCTGAGAATAGGGATAATTATTACCTACCTTTAGATTATGATGCTGAAAACTTCACTTCTTCGATTAATTTTAAAAGCAGGCCGGGCTTAGCAATCGGAGCGACTCTAATGCATACCTTAAACGATCAATGGTCTCTGTACATAGTGCCTAGCGGAGAGTTAATTAATTTGACTTTTTCTAATACTATCTCTGCTTTGGATCCATCACAAAGAATCGATCCGGTCACCAATGAGCACGCCTACCAATTGTATTATTTATCTGCTGAAGCATTTATTGGATATGCACCCAAGGGGTACGTTAAAAAATCGCTCATCGCTAAAGTAGGTTTAGGGTTGCATACTTTATTACATGAAGCGTATAATTCCACCGAGCAGTTGGAAAGTCCTTCCAAATTTAATTCTACTTTTGCTACTTTGCAGGTAGAATTGGGCACTAGGTTCATCATGGCAAATAAAAAGCCGTTAGAGCTGGCATTTGCTGTGGAAGCCGATATTTCAGGGTTTGAAGCACCAACCATTAGCGCTAGCCGTCCGAATCCAAATCCTGCTAATTTATTTACCGCTGGCATGCGGGTACATTATTTTCTATTTAATTAATAACGATTTGCCTCAAATTACCATATATACCGATGGATCAGCAAAAGGAAACCCTGGCCCTGGTGGCTATGGAATTGTTTTACAAAGTGGACCGCATAAAAAAGAAGTAGCGGAAGGTTTTCGGCATACGACCAATAATCGTATGGAGCTGCTAAGTGTTATTGTCGCTCTGGAAATGCTAAAGGTGGCACCTTCTGATGTGGTTATTTATACTGATTCCAAGTATGTTGCTGATGCAGTTGAAAAAGGTTGGGTATTCAATTGGGTGAAAACCAACTTTAAGAACAAGAAAAATAGCGACCTATGGAAACGCTTTCTAGAGATTTATAAAAATCATCAGGTAAAGTTTCAGTGGGTAAAAGGCCATGCAGGAAACCCATTAAATGAAAGATGCGACCGCCTAGCATTTGGGGCCGCATCTCAACCGAAAGAACAGTTATCTATTGATGCTTGGTTTGAAAAAAACCAAGCGTCTACTTGATTCTACTTTGATTTTTCAATTGCTTCTAGAATCCTTGGGTTTGATTCTTTTTGTTTGATTTCATTGATGGTTGCTGCCAATTTATCGGCAACCATTTGGTGAGCCTTTAATTCCTCTTTTAGCAAATCTGCTGCAGTTTCATCTACTGTATTATCTGCCTTTTTTGTCAATTTATTGATGCTCGCATTCACTGATTGATTCATGTCGAGTAGTGCATTAGTAGCAACAATTCTCATCCACCATGCATTTTCAATCAAAGCTGAATTCTTAAAGGTTTCAATTGACTTTCCTTGATAGGTTAGTGGTTGCCCTTTAATGAAACTAGCATAACCCGATAAAACGCTGTAGCGATCAAAACCGCTTGTTCTGCTCATGGCGCTTTCGTAAAATGTCTGGTGTTTTGGAGCTGTTTCTCCTGCATAGATTTCAGCAATGGTGGCAATGATATCGATGTTGTTCGATGCTTCCATGCGCGCTGCAGCTGCTAGGCCTTCTTCTTTATGCGAATCATAAAGGGCATAAAGTGCGGTGGCAACTACCACGTAAGACGAGTCATTTAATCCATTGTTGTAAATGAAACGAAAATCATTTCCTTCGCTAAAAGATTCCGACAGTACTCCTGTAGCTGCTGCTCTTACCGATGATTTTTTGTCGAATTGCGCTAAAGCGATTAGGCGCTCTTTAGTTTTTGTTGGGAATGTTTTAATGGCATTTTCCAAGCTGTAAATGGCAATTTCTCTCACTGCCCAAAATGAATCATCGATGGCTTTTAGGATCGTGCTTGCCGCTAGACTATCTTTTTCTTCACGTAGCGCCTGAAGTGCTTCCTTTTTGTCATCAAACAGTTGTCCTCGCTCGTAAAGTGCTACCCAAGAGCGTACGCTCTTTTTGTTATCTGATTTTTCACACAATAGATACTTTTCTGCATCAAAGTTGACCAACACTGGCTTGGTATCTGATTTGAATTCAAATATCTGGCGCTTCTCTGTAATTTCTATTTGATGGCGTGTTACGCTGTTTTCGTGATAAATGTCAACGACTACAGGCAACTTATACAGAGGAGTAGTTTTTAAATTCTGCATTTGCTCCACCGTCACGAATTGGATCCCTAAATCTTCATCGTAGGCATACGAGATATCCAATGTTGGGT
>CBFHLF010000141.1:0-5784 GCA_965656555.1 uncultured Acidiluteibacter sp.
AAGGTAGGTATTCCACACTATTGCACAAAAAATCAATAAACCTGCAACCAAATAGCTGACTTTTCGGCTTAAGTGATTATTAATCAATACAAAGAAGCCAAGTAGTGCAAATAAAAACATGCCTGCAAAGGAAAATTGAAAGCGAGAGCCACCATAATTCGTAAACCCTAAGAATAAACTCATAGATAGCATGCAAAACGCATAACTCCACTCTATTTTATAGCCTTTTTTTCGAGGGTAGTAATCTAGCCCTAAAAACAATGCACAATAAAAAAATGGAGAGGCGAGTGTAAACCTGTAAAAGCTATGAAGATTACCTCCTGAGGTTAGAAGCGTAAAAATTAGTAATCCAACAAGATAAAAAATGGATATTAATAAAATGTAGGATCTTGAACTTTCTAACAGGTTGCTTTTAAATAGTTGCGATGGTTTTCCTTTACCAAAAAAGACATATAGAAAAACCATTGCTGCAGGTAAGCAAATACCAAAAATAGCAAATGTGGAAATGGCAAATCCTTCTACTGACCAATCAGAAATACTTTTCATTAATTGAACTTCTCCAGCCCAGTGTTGCTGAGCCTCTATATAATTGGACCAACTACCCGCGTAATAAAATTGAATCAATAAAACGAAACCATACCCAATTAGAAATGGGCTTATACGAGTGACAGTTTGAGATAGAAATCGCTTGCCATTTTTATGAAATGTAAAAACACATATTTCGGTAGAAATTATACTCAATGCCACGAATAGTGTTGCAGGCCGGACCATAGCCATCAGCATAAAGCCAATAAAGTAGAGAGAGTATTGTTTTTTTACTAGCCCAAATATTCCGATAGCTGCAGTAAATAAAAAGAGTGCTTCAGAATATGGTATGAAATAGATGACGACTGAAGGTAGGTTAATAGCGATAAGAAATGCTAGTAGCTGCTTACTAAATTCGGTCTGGTAAAGTGTAATCAACAGTAAAGAGATGCCTGATATAAAAAGAAGGTAGTTGAAAATAACGACAGCGTAGGTATTTCCTCCCAAAAACTTCCACAGTAAGGGAAATAGTGGGAAAAAAGCACCTCTTACTTGCTCATATCCTCCTTTATCTTTGGTGTACATGTCTTCCGCAATGACACGGTAGATGTCTGCATCCCAAACGTGTAATTTATTTTCGTTAAGCTGGTTATAGGGGACTTTTACTTTTTTTACCACCATGCCATTTGCATCATCTGCTCGAACATAGTTTTCAGAAAGTTGGCCTAATGTGTTTTTGTAAACTGCTTCTTTAGTCAATAGTTGATAAACACCGAAGAGGAGCAGGAAGTTAACAACTCCAATTGCAAGCAGAGTAAAAAATCGGTTGGTTTTATTCATCACCTACAAATATGTGACTAATTTAAGATAGAAAAAAATAAGTGTCTATCAAAAAAGGATTAGAAGCTAAATTGAAGCATGACATTTAATTGGCGAGATGTGAGGTAGTTTGGAACAGCATACTGACGATTCGATACATCGCTCACCCATAAATAGGAGATGGTATTATTTCGCTGTAATAAATTAAAAACTTGGGCACTGAGTGATATGGTTTTGAAGTGGCGAAAAGGATTTTTATCAGAGAATACTTGGTCCTCACTTTTTAAGATTTTAGAAAAACCAATGTCTACTCTAAGGTAGGAGGGAATACGAAGTGTATCTTTATATCGCTCATAGCTAGGCGGGCCAAATGGCAATCCGGAAGCATAATGGAACGTAATATTGGCTTTTAATGTAGGATTGTTAGGTAAGTAGTCCTGAAAAAACATGCTAAAATTGAATCGATTGTCAGTCGGCCGAGGAATATAACCTGGCTCATTTCTTACGCTATCTACTATGATATTATTGAATGTAAACCCCGGAACTACTTTTTCGCCATCGCTATTAAAGTAGTCGTAATAGAAGTCATCTTTGATGTCTTCTTCCGTTTTCATTAAACCAAAAGTGGCCCATGATTCTACGCCTTTCACAAACTCACCATTCACCTTCATGTCAATACCTGTAGCATATGCATTGGCATTATTTTCAGCATAGTAGCGTATTCTCACATTGTCGATTTCATAAGGAATAATGTTGGTCATGTGTTTGTAATAAACCTCTGTAGTCCACTTAAATGGTCTATCCCATGCAGTAAAGTTGTAATCTGCCGCAGCCACTACTTGTACTGATTGCTGCGCTTTAATGTTTTCATTCAGTTGCCCCTCAAAGTTTCGTAACTCTCGGTAAAAGGGTGCTTGATAATAATATCCACCTGACAATCGGAACAAGTAATCACGTTCCCAATTAGGCTTGTAAGCAATGCTTGCTCTTGGGCTGATCACATTTTCTTGATTAAAAGTCCAATAGTTCGTTCGAACACCGGCTGTAAAACTTAACTCAGATGTATCATTGAGACGATAATTCCAGTTGCGTTGCACATATCCGGTAATTCGGTTCGAATTGATTTCATTTTGTGCTTTAAACACACTTGATAGCTCTAGCTGTTGGTTTCGTATGTTGGGGATTTCACTTGAGTCGTAGCCCACTACATCAGCTGGATTTGGAAGAGAAAAGCCTGCTGAATCAATTAGTTTCCATTCGCTTAATCGGTCTTTTATCATTTCTCGCTGCAGTTTAGCGCCCCATTCCCAACTGCCATTATTTACAAAAAGCTTTCCTTTATGTTGAGCATTTACAACGGTAACTTCTAATGCGTTTCTGGCATGATCTCTAAAAGCTCCAATACCTCTATTGAATGCGACATCTCCAAAATTGTCACTTCCCAAATCACGCTCTAGTTCATCGATAAAATACTCCCCTAAAATATCGAAGGTTTCATCTTCATAAGAACGATAGGCAGAAGTGATGAATTTTAGGTTTAAGTTATTGCTGGCTTTATACTCGTTGGTAAGTGCACCAAAATACGTTTCGTAATTATTGACTTCTTGCCCTTCAAAATAAATGGTTAGCCGCAAAGCTTCATTAACGGTACCAAAATCTGTTGTTCGTGTTTCAGGAATAAAGTTGTATTCGTTTCTTGAGATATTTCCCAAAAATCCAATCTCCCACTTATCAGAAATGTCATAGGTAAGGTATGTTTGAACATCTAAAAAATTAGGACGGTATTGACCATCAGTGTCTAAACTGCTTAATACATACCGGTTAGTTCGATATCGCACACCAGCTAAATAGGTAAATCGGTGATTACCTGGCGAGCCTTCTATGTGCATGCTTGCGCCTTGTAAACTACCTGTAATGGATCCACCAAATTTCTCAGGCTCTTTGTATTCGATGTCCAATACTGAAGAAAATTTATCGCCGTACTTGGCGTCAAAACCACCTGCAGAGAATTCAATACCAGAAACTAAATCAGAGTTCACGAAACTTAACCCTTCTTGTTGTCCTGAGCGAACTAAGAATGGACGATAGATTTCTACATCATTTACGTAAATTAAGTTTTCATCAAAATTTCCACCTCTCACTGAATACTGGCTACTCAATTCGTTGGTAGACACTACACCTGGCAATGTTTTAATGATTGCTTCAAAACTACCTGAAGGATTGGCGAGATACGTAATGTCTTTTGGGTCAATCCGCTGCATAGTACTTGTGCGGGTGCGTTCCTCTTGAATGTCAACGCCACCAATATCGTAAGCTTTGGCAGTTAGTGCAATGGAAATTTTACGTTCTTCATTTTCCGACAAGCTAATTTCTTGGACTTTTAGCTCATAACTAATGTGACTAAAAACAACTTTAATCGGCTTTCCTGCAGGTACTTTTAAGCTAAATTCTCCTAATTGGTTTGTCGTAGCTCCACCACTTTGGTTGCTAACGGAAACATTCGCCCCAAAAATTGCGTTACCATTGTCATCCTTTACCGCTCCTTTGATAGTGGCCTCTTGAGCAATTGCAATTTGCGTAAGGCTTATGAAAAGCAGTGTGGAAAGGAAAAATTTTAACATAGGGAGCAAAAATAGTAAAAACGGTCAGTTAATAAGAAATATTTTAGCAGTGTTAACTGAGTTAAAATCTTTTTTATTGTGCAGATAAGATAATTGTAGAAGATGATGGATAAAATCACAAAGTTTAATATAAGGGTTTACGGTATTCTTAGATCGACTGATCGTAAAAAAGTGCTGCTTTCCGACGAGTTTAAGTTTGGCCTTGCTTTCACTAAATTCCCCGGTGGTGGACTTGAATTTGGCGAAGGAGTTCTAGATGCGCTAAAAAGAGAGTTTGAGGAAGAACTAGCAATAAAAGTAACTGATGCTTCATTATTTTATGTCAATGAAGCTTTTCAAGCTTCAGCCTTTGGAAAAGATGAGCAACTTTTAGCGATTTATTATTTAGTCGATGATTTTACTGGAGAATTGCCTCCTGTTACAGAAAAACGATTCGATTTTGATCGAATAGAAGACCAACAAGCATTTCGGTGGTTTTCAATTGATCAGCTAACTGAAAATGATGTTAATTTTCCAATTGATAAATTAATTCTATCAAAAATAAAAAGTCTGTAAAACAATCACTTATGATTGTTTCTTGTTAAATTTTTTCTATTGGTTTTGCCAATTAAAAAATTGATATACCTTTGCATCGTTATTGGTTTTTGACGCTTTAGGGTTTCAAAATTAAAAGGGAATTCGGTGTAACTCCGAGACTGTTCCCGCAGCTGTAAGCTTCGATAACTCTTTTACAATCCTTTGCCACTGTTCAGGAAAGCTGAGCGGGAAGGCTGCTAAAAGAGGAAGTAAGTCAGAAGACCTGCCTATAACTTAATTAATGCTTTCGGGATAAAAGTGAATTGTTAGGTTATATGTTATGGCGCCGTGAGGTGTAATCTTCCTTTTCAATTTTCCCGGTTTATTTATTCATTTTTTAATTATAAACCGATGAGAAAAAAAATATTCATTTCTTTAGCAGTTTTATCTGCAAGTGCCTTATCTGCACAACAAGCCCTTTTTGTGAATGGCGGTCAGTATGGAAATCCTGCTGACAATGTAAATTTTGTAAGTTACGACGTTCAGTCCGATACGTATACGACAATTGACACTATTCAAACACAATCAGTACAGTCATTATTAGTAGATGGTTCTACTGCATATGTGGCTGCACAAGACTCTATCGTTTCTTATGACTTAACAACTAATGCACGTATTGCAGTAGCAGGGTTTAACGGTCCAAGTACAAAAGCTTTAGCGATCTATGGTTCTAATTTATTAGTTGGTAACTTCTACGGAAAAACAACAGATAACTTATATGTTTACGACAAGGCAACATTAGCTTTAACCGATTCCGTGACTCAAATTACTAAAGCAGTCTCTAATATGCTGGTGATGGGCGATTCTTTGTACATCGCTCAAAATTTTTCTTCATCGGCCTTTTCTGATTCTGCAGGATATATTTCAGTGGTTGATCTATCAACGATGAATTATATGCGCGATATTATATTCAATAACAACGATGAAGGTTTAGGTTACCTAGTTCCAAATGCAGCGCAAGATGGTTTTTTTGGTATTAACACTAACTCTGTTGTTGCTTATGATATTGCCTCTGGGACGGTCACTGCAACTCCATCAAACTTTAGATTGTCTGCAAATGCGAACAAAAGCAGCATAAAAGGAGATACCTTAATGCTTCAGGTAAATGATAATATTGGAGCAATGAGTTTGTCTACAGGATTGTTAATTGATACCAACATTGTAGCCTATGCGCCGACTTCATTTTCATTCGATACGCTAAACAGAGAAATTTATGCTACATCAACTGACTTTTTTAGCTACA
>CBFHLF010000142.1:0-5713 GCA_965656555.1 uncultured Acidiluteibacter sp.
TTTTTACTTCTCTTTTTTCTGCAATCTTTATCACTCGTTTGATTTTTGCTTGGAGATTGGATAATAAAAAAGACATTAGCGTGTCTACGCCGATGACAAAAGGAGCTTTCCAAAACTTATCCATACAGTTTGTAAGTGGGAGAAAGAAGTTTTATATCATTTCAGGAATCTTGATTGCTTTAGGTATTGGTTCGTTTGTGACAAAAGGGCTTTCTTACGGTATTGACTTCACAGGAGGTAGGACTTATTTGGTTCGTTTTGATCAAGAGGTAAGTACTGCAGATGTGAGAAATTCATTGGAGAATGCATTTGTGACTGCTGACGGTGTTAACCTTTCTCCTGAAGTAAAAACTTTTGGTAATGCTGATCAAGTTAAGATTACAACTAGTTTTATGATTGATTCGGATGCTGCAACAGCTGATGAAGATGTTGAATCAAAGTTAGCGGAAGGTCTAGGTCAAATGGGATTGTCATATGAAATTATGAGTTCTCAGAAAGTAGGGCCAACCATTGCGGACGATATTAAATCTTCTTCTGTATGGGCGATTTTATTCTCATTGATCATTATCTTCTTGTACATTGTATTTAGATTTAGAAAATGGCAATATGGACTAGGTGCTATTGTGGCTATCTTCCACGATGTGCTTATCGTATTATCAATATTCTCTATTTTCTACGGTATCTTACCATTCTCATTAGAAATTGATCAAGCATTCATTGCTGCTATTCTTACTGTGGTTGGATACTCCATTAACGATACAGTGGTTGTATTTGATAGAATTAGAGAGTATTTAGGATTACACAAGAAATCGCCAATGAACGAAACGATCAACAAAGCACTTAACAGCACACTAAGTAGAACAATCAATACTTCGTTGAGTACAATCTTTGTATTGTTGATGATCTTTATTTTTGGTGGTGAAGTAATTAGAGGATTTGCTTTTGCACTTCTTGTAGGTGTAATTGTTGGTACTTATTCTTCGCTTTGCGTAGCTACTCCTGTAGTAGTTGATTTAGCGAATAGAGCTGAAAAGAAATTGAAGAAATAAGAACAGAAATTCTTTTTATTATATACGCCCCATTCTTCTCTGAAGGATGGGGCTTTTTTGTAATTTTGGGAAATAAACAGAAAGTAAAATGTTTCAATCAGTATTGTTATTCTTTAATATAGGAACACCAGAATTATTTGTCATTATTCTAGTGATTATCATGTTTTTTGGTTCCAAAAAGATTCCGGAATTAGCAAGAGGTTTGGGTAAAGGAATTAGAGAAGTCAAAAATGCTACTTCAGATATACAAGAGGAAATTCGAAAGAGTTCTGCTGCAGTGAAGGAAGAAATTAATATCACAAAAGATATCAATAGTAAACCACGTCAAAAAAATAAGGAGTCCGAATGATTTCCTATTTCTTTCTATTAATTGGTTTCTTGTTATTGGTGTTTAGCGGAGATTTTTTGGTGAAGGGTGCTGTATCTATCGCCTTAAAACTAAACTTATCTACCCTTGTAATTGGGATGACCATCGTTTCCTTTGGTACTTCTGCGCCCGAATTATTGGTAAGTGTAAAGGCTGCTCTAGGTGGGCATCCTGATATCACGATTGGGTCTGTTGTCGGCTCTAATATTTCTAACATCGCTTTAATATTGGGTATTACGGCAATTATTTTTCCTATTGCTGTTTCAAAAGCTACTCTAAAGCTCGACTGGCCGATGATGATGTTTGCAACGATTTTGTTTGTTGCATTCGTTTTAGATGGAGAGCTTTCTTCGATTGAAGGAATAACATTTGTCTTTATTTTGATCGCTTTCATTTCTTGGTTAATTTATAAAAGCCGAAAGGATAATAAGCTCCCGGATGCGGTAGAGGAGGTAGATCCGAAAGATGCAGAAATGCCACTTTGGAAAAGTTCTGGGTTAGTTGTGTTGGGTGCTTTAGGGTTGGTATTTGGTGCTGATTTAATGTTGAAAGGTGCAGTGGAGATTGCTAGGCAGTTTGAAGTTTCAGAACGAATTATAGGATTGACTGTAGTTGCTTTCGGGACGAGTTTGCCTGAGTTGATTACTTCTTGTGTCGCTGCTTTTCGAAAGGAGGCAGATATTTCTATTGGAAACTTAATAGGGTCTAATATTTTTAATTTGCTTGCCATTCTTGGTGTAACTGCAATTATTCACCCAATAGAGGTCTCCGAAAAAATTATCAGTATGGATAATTACATTCTTCTTGGGATAAGTTTTATCGTTTTTCCGTTGATGTACTTTGGGCGTAGCGTAAATCGACTAAAAGGAGTCTTCTTATTCTTTGTGTATGTTTCATATATACTTTTTTTAGCGCTTTAGGTGTTTTTTTTAGGGGGTGTCTAATAAACATGACCTGTATCATTCAGTTTAGGGTTAAAATTTAGGGGGGGTGTTAGTAAAATATATGCCTTTTTTTATTGAAGTGTCGATATAGTGATTATTTTTGCAGCATCATTCACCTCAATTTTATAAAAGTATGTCAACAGTTAGATTTAAGGCGTTAGAAGCCGTTTTGTCGCGAACGCCTAAAGAAGTGCAATATCCATCAGCTAAAGTTTCTGATTATTACGGCTCTCATGTATTTGATAAAAATGCGATGAGCCAGTACATGCCAAAGGATGTCTTTAAGGCTGTAGTTAATGCTATCGAAACAGGGAAGCGCGTTGAGCGCAAAATTACTGACTTAGTTGCAGCTTCTATGAAGTCGTGGGCAATGGAAAAGGGTTGTACACACTATACGCACTGGTTTCAGCCATTAACAGGAACTACAGCAGAAAAGCACGATGCGTTTTTTGAGCCGTTGAGTGATAATAATGTTGTAGAACGTTTTGATGGAAACCAATTGGTGCAGCAAGAGCCTGATGCATCTAGTCTCCCAAATGGTGGTATTCGAAATACTTTTGAAGCTAGAGGATATACAGCTTGGGATCCTTCATCTCCAGCATTTATTATTGGTAAAACTCTTTGTATTCCTACCATATTTATATCTTATACAGGAGAGTCATTAGACTACAAAATGCCATTGTTAAAGGCGCTAAACGCGGTTGATAAGGCAGCGGTCGAAGTCAATCAATACTTCGATAAAAACGTCAATAAGGTAATTGCAACCTTAGGTTGGGAACAAGAGTATTTTTTGGTGGATAGTGCATTGTTTTTAGCACGCCCTGATTTAGTAACCACAGGAAGAACAGTATATGGTCATGCTCCAGCAAAAGGACAAGAATTAGAAGATCATTACTTCGGTGCAATACCTGAACGAGCAAGTGCATTTATGCGTGAGTTGGAAGTCGAGTGCATGCGATTGGGAATTCCGGTGAAGACACGACACAACGAGGTTGCTCCAAACCAATTTGAATGTGCTCCTATTTTTGAAGAAGCTAATTTAGCAGTTGATCATAACCAGCTGTTAATGGACATTATGGATCGAGTTGCCAGAAAGCACAATTTTAGAGTGTTATTGCATGAGAAACCATATGCTGGCGTGAATGGTTCAGGTAAGCATAACAACTGGTCATTGAGTACCAATACAGGGGTAAACTTGTTAAGCCCTGGGAATACACCAAAATCAAACTTGCGATTTCTTACGTTTTTTATCAACACCATTAAGGCAGTTCATGAGTATGCAGATTTAATTAGATCATCGATCGCAACTCCTGGTAATGAGCATCGCTTGGGAGCAAACGAGGCTCCACCTGCTATTATATCAGTTTTTATTGGTTCTCAACTAACCAAGGTGTTAAATCATATTGAAGATAAAGTCAGCGAGAATAAGGCACTTTCTGCAGATGAAAAGACCGAATTGAAGTTGAATATTGGTAAGATTCCTGAATTACTTCTAGATAATACAGATAGAAACCGAACTTCTCCTTTTGCCTTCACAGGTAATAAATTTGAGTTTAGAGCGGTAGGTTCTACAGCAAACTGTGCTCACGCAATGACCGTTATCAATACGATTGTTGCAAAACAGTTGAACGACTTCAAAGTGGAAGTAGACAAATTGATAAAGAAAGGGGATAAAAA
Organism: uncultured Acidiluteibacter sp.; assembly: GCA_965656555.1. Taxonomy (GTDB): domain Bacteria; phylum Bacteroidota; class Bacteroidia; order Flavobacteriales_E; family Vicingaceae; genus Acidiluteibacter. Next base: position 4,038 of record CBFHLF010000142.1, read on the forward strand.
GGACGATGCCATCTTTAAAATATTAAGAAGATATGTTGTGGAGTCTAAGCAAATTCGATTTGAAGGAAATGGATATGGCGATGAATGGGTTAAGCAGGCTGCTAAGCGTGGGTTAAATAATATTACTTCCGCACCGCATGCACTTGATGTGCTAAAAGAGGATCGAATTAAGGCATTGTATGAAAGTCAGGAAGTGTTAACAGGTCGAGAGTTAGAAGCTCGTCACGAGATTGCACTTGATAATTATACGACTATGATTCGTATCGAGTCTCGCGTTATGGGTGATTTGGCATTGAATCATATTATTCCAGTAGCCATTAAATATCAAAATGTGCTAATTAATAATGTGAAGGGGTTGAAAATCATTTTTAGTGATGCTGAGTTCAAGAAGTCAGCTAAAAACCAGCTAGAAATGATTACAAATATTTCTACACACATTCAGATAATTACAGAAAATGCTGAGCTGATGCGGGTAGAGCGTAAGCGAATTAATAATTTGGTTTCTCCTGAAGAAAGAGCAAAAGAGTACAGCTTAAAAGTGAAGCCATTTTTCGAGGTAATTCGTAAAAGTGTCGATAAGTTGGAACTACTAGTCGACGACGAAATGTGGCCTCTGCCAAAGTATAGAGAGCTTTTGTTTACAAAATAGTTAGTAGGAAGCGGTGTAATAAATCATTACACCGCTTTTCTTATCTTCATCCACTACGTTGTGACATTAAAAAGAATTGTTTATTTTAGCACCCACTGTATACTAAAATCTTAATTTACCTCTATGAACTTTAAAACACTAGTAGGTCTTTTTTTCCTAGCTTTTATTTTTTCCCTAAATGCAAGCGCACAAAAAAACTTTTTAGAAGAAGCTGACCATGCCCTTTACAATGAGCAAAAGTACTTTGATGCCATTGAGATGTATAAAAAGGCTTATACCAAAGAGAAAGGCCGCGACGTGAAAGCTGAGATTATTTTTAAAATTGCTGAATCTTATCGTTTAAGTGATCAACCTGAACAAGCGGAAGTATGGTACGATAAAGCTATTTTAGCACGGTATAATGATGCGATATCTTACCTTCATTTGGGTGAAATGAAGAAGTTAAACGGTAAGTACGATGAGGCTATCGTTCAGTTCAAAAAATACATGGCTGAAATGCCTGAAGATCCTAGAGGTCAACAAGGAATAAAGTCTGCTGAAGAAGCACAGAAGTGGGCAGACCAACCAACTAAATACATCGTCGAGCCTATGAGTTTAATCAACTCCGAGGGGTATGACTTTTCACCTACTTTTTCTGACAAAAAGAATGAAGAAATTATTTTCACTTCTTTGAGAGAAGGTTCTACAGGATCAGGTGTTTCTGCTGTTACTGGTCAAAGTTTTGCTGATTTATATGTGTCTTCAAGAGACAGAAAGGGTAAATGGAGCGAGCCTGTTTTAGTGGAAGGAGTTAATACAGACAGCGAGGAAGGTTCTGCGGTGATGAATCAGCGTAAAAACACTATCTACTTTACACGTTGTATGGTTGACAAGAAAGGATACTTCGGATGCAAAATTTACCAAGCTAAGAAAATGGGTAATGGCTTTGGTCAAGAAGAGGCACTTCCTATCGGTACGGATAGCACGACGATTGGTCACCCTGCACTTTCTGCTGATGATAATACGTTGGTTTTTGCTGCAGATTTAG
>CBFHLF010000143.1:0-5575 GCA_965656555.1 uncultured Acidiluteibacter sp.
ACTGTACATTTGACCCCTCCAGCAGCTGCGGAATTGTAGAAATGGATCTTTCCGGTGTAACGATGAGTGATGCCTGCTGTGGATCTATTTTCTCTGTATTTTCTGGAATTCCTAATCAAGGACCAGCTGTGCAGCGACTCAGAGAATATCAAACTAGCTTTGACGGAAACAACTTGAGAATATATAACTAAAAATAAAAGCCCATTTCATTGCTGAAATGGGCTTTATCAATAAAAATATCTACTAGTATCTGTAGTACTCTGGCTTGTATGGACCTTGCACTTCTACACCAATATAATCGGCTTGATCTTTAGAAAGCTCTTCTAACTCAACACCAATTTTCAATAGGTGCAAGTAAGCTACCTTCTCATCTAAGTGCTTTGGTAGCATATATACTTTATTTTCGTATTTATCGCTATTTTCCCAAAGTTCGATTTGAGCCAATGTTTGGTTAGTAAATGAATTTGACATTACAAACGAAGGGTGGCCGGTTGCACAACCTAAGTTTACAAGTCTACCTTGCGCTAACAATATAATATCGTTTCCATTTACATTGTATAAATCTACCTGTGGCTTGATCTCATCTTTTGTGTGACCGTGATTTTCATCTAACCAAGCTACATCAATTTCATTATCGAAGTGACCAATATTACATACGATCACTTTGTCTTTCATTTTCTCAAAGTGCTTCCCTTGAATAATGTCTTTGTTACCTGTAGCAGTAACTACAATATCAACATCACCAACGATAGAATCCATTTTCTTAACTGCAAATCCGTCCATTGCTGCTTGCAAAGCACAAATTGGATCAACTTCAGTAACGATAACTCGAGCACCTGCGCCTCTTAAAGACTGAGCAGAACCTTTACCTACATCTCCATAACCCGCAACTACAGCTACTTTACCTGCCAACATTACGTCAGTTGCTCTTCTAATAGAATCCACTAATGATTCTTTACAACCATACTTATTGTCAAACTTAGACTTAGTTACTGAATCGTTTACATTGATCGCAGGCATTACTAACGTTCCGTTCTTCTCTCTTTCATAAAGACGATGAACACCGGTAGTCGTTTCTTCAGACAATCCTTTGATTGCGTCTACCAACTCAGGGTAGTTATCAAAAACCATGTTGGTTAAGTCACCACCGTCATCCAAGATCATGTTTAATGGATTGCGCTCTTCACCAAAAAACAATGTTTGCTCAATACACCAATCAAATTCTTCAGCAGTCATCCCTTTCCAAGCATACACTTGAACACCAGCAGCAGCTATTGCAGCAGCAGCGTGATCTTGTGTGGAGAAAATATTACAAGAAGACCAAGTTACCTCAGCTCCTAACTCTACTAACGTTTCAATTAAAACAGCAGTCTGGATAGTCATGTGAAGACAACCAGCAATTCTAGCTCCAGCTAAAGGCTTGTCTTTACCATACTCTTCTCTTAAAGCCATTAAACCTGGCATTTCAGCTTCAGCTAATCTTATTTCTTTTCTACCCCAATCAGCTAAAGAAATATCTTTTACTTTGTAAGGTAAGAATTCTACTTTTGTATCACTCATACTATTTATTATAAATTTTTGGAACACAAAGTTCCGAATTAAATTCTTGAAATTCAAGAGCACAAAATAAACAACACGCAATGGCTTTAGTTCAAACTTTTCGATCAACAGAAAACGACATTATCGGATTGTGGAAGTTTGAGGAAGCAATTCCATCGATGGTAGAAAAAATAAAGCAGTTGCACTACAACACTGAAAAGCTATCACGAATTACTAGCGACGCCAGAAAAGTAGAATGGTTATCCACCAGGTTACTGATGCAGGAGTTGATTCAAGAAAACACAGCAGACATTCTATACGATAGTAATGGCAAACCACATCTATCAGATATAGGTCCTTTTATCTCGATTTCACACTCAAAAGGGATGTGTGCGCTATTTTTAAGCGATCAACCAAATGGTATCGACTTACAAATCCACAATTCGAGGATAAAAACAATAGAGAATAAATACTTAAACCCTACTGAAATTAAGCTCATCGAAAATGAAGATGATGATCTTCATTATTTTTGGTGTGCAAAAGAAGCAGTTTTTAAAGCCCATGGCAGAAAGAAAATCTATTTGAAGGATCATATTTTCATAACCCATATAAATAGGTCACAAAAAACCATTCTGGCAACACTGGTTGACGGTGAATTTAAACAGAACTACCTCCTTAATTACCTAAAAATCGAAAACTATTATTTGGTATACACCTCGAATGTTTAATATTGCAAGTAATTATATCGAATGCAACAAGGAGCTATATATCGAACCATATTAAAAAAGACCAAGGCTAAGAAAAAACAGTTAGCTGTGCTTTTGGACCCTGATTTTTCTACAAGCAAAAGTCTGTTAAACATCATCCAGCTAGCAAATGAACATGATGTGGATTATTTTTTTGTGGGAGGTAGTTTATTAACAGGAGGAGATTTAGACAAGACGATTAGTTTTGTTAAAAATAATTCCGCAATTCCTATCATCTTATTCCCCGGCCACTACTCTCAAATAAATGCCAAAGCAGACGGAATTCTCCTACTTTCGCTCGTGTCTAGTAGAAATGCAGAATTGTTAATCGGGCAACACGTTACTGCAGCTCCTTACCTGAAGCAATCTAAACTTGAAATTTTACCAACTGCCTACCTGTTAATAGATGGCGGTAAAATAACTACTGCTTCCTACATTAGTAACTCCATGCCAATACCGCATGACAAGGCAGACATAGCTGCAAGCACAGCAATGGCAGGGGAAATGCTTGGAATGGGCTTAACCTATTTGGATGCAGGCAGTGGTGCTACTCACCCTGTTTCAAAAAAGATGATTAGGGTGGTAAAAGACAATTGCGACAATCCATTAATTATAGGAGGAGGTATTTCTTCTGTTCAAAAAGTAACAGATGCTTTTACAGCAGGAGCAGATATAACAGTTATCGGTAACGCATTCGAAAAACAACCACAACTATTGATTGATATTGCGACAGCAGTTAAGAAACTGAATGGTTAATGGATGGGCTGAATGATTTTTTATCTGCCATATTTCAAGAAGGTACTAATCTTTCAATAGCTGAAATCATTGCTGTACTTTCATCCTTAATTTATGTGTACCTAGCAGCTAAAACCAATCGTTTGTGCTTTCTATTTGGTGGAATTAGCTCAGCAATATATGTTTACATCTGTTTAAACTATCAATTATACTTCGATACATTTTTAAACTTCTTTTACATCGTAATGTCCATAGTTGGCTTTATCGCATGGAATAAACCGGTAGGCGAACAACCAATCGTACAACTTTCCTCTAAAAGGTTTCTTTGGATAATTATTGCCGGATCTGTTTCAGTAGCGCTCTTTGGATATTTTGCCAATCACTTTTCAGATGCGTCATTGCCATACATAGATGCATTTACGACAATTTTTGCGCTCATTGGAACAATTATGGTCATCCAAAAACACCTACAAAATTGGATCATTTGGATAGTGGTGGATGCAGTTTCAATTGGTATGTACTTTTATAAAGGCTTGTTTTTTACATCAATATTATTTTTATTATTCACTGTAATCGCAATCAAAGGATATATAGAATGGAAAAAACAAATCAGTTAAGAATTGCTATTCTAGGTCCGGAGTCAACAGGGAAGTCTATCTTATCAAAAGAATTGACAAATCACTTTAAGGTGGCCTATATACCTGAGTATGCCAGATTCTTTCTGAAGACAAAACAATCCTATACTTTTGGAGATGTAACTCATATCGCCAAGCAACAATTCCAGAGTATCAACCACTATGAATCATCAATTTTAATAGCAGATACAGAATTGATTGTTACCAAAATATGGCAAGAATATAAGTATCAAAAGGTAGACCCCTGGATCGAAAAGCACATTAAAAAACAGCATTTCGACCTCTACCTGTTGATGGATATTGACCTTGAGTGGACGTTTGATCCATTGAGAGAAAACCCCTCCCTTTCGGATCGTAAAGATTTGCTGAATATGTACGAGGGAGAGCTCCAAAACCAAGGTTTTAATTATCAATTAATCAGCGGTCAAGGTACAGAACGGCTAAATAACGCTCTAGCAGCCATTAAAAACTACACCAAAAGTTAACTATCCAGAATAAACTTTCTACATTTGCACTGTCTCGATTGGGGTGCCCAGTTCCGGAAGGAAATAAGTTAGGGCTGAGATTATACCCTTTGAACCTGATACCGGTAATGCGGGCGCAGGGATTTGAAACAAACACACGCATGATTGGCCATAATTGTGTGTGTCTATTTCTATCAAGGGTTACTATATTTTTTATCATGCACCGTCTCCCAAGGAGGTGCTAAAACTTATTAGTAATACTTAAAAACAATGAAAAATTTAATGTGGTGCATCATGTTCTTACTACCATGGAGCATAAATGCACAAGTGACGATCTCGGGGAAAGTGAGTAGTCAAAAAGATCAAAATGGTTTACCAGGAGCAACCATTCGCTTTGATGATAATCGGTCAATCATCTCCACCAACAATTCAGGAAACTACCAAGTAAAGCTGAAAGAAGGTGAACATAGAATGACCATTTCTTACATTGGTTACCAAGACACAACGATTGCAGTAGAATTAAGCGCTGACAGAAAGCTAAATATCCAATTACGCGAGCGTGCATTTTTACAAGATGAAGTGCTCGTAGAAGCTACTCGAGCGCAAGAGAATTCAGCGACAACCTACACCAATGTATCCAAAGAAGATATAGAGGCACTCAATTTAGGACAGGATCTACCGATATTACTTCAACAGACGCCTTCGGTTGTTTCTACATCTGACGCAGGAGCAGGCGTGGGCTATACCGGACTGAGAATTAGAGGAAGCGACGGAACTCGAATTAATGTAACCGTAAATGGTATACCGATTAATGATGCAGAATCGCACGGCGTGTTTTGGGTAAACATGCCTGACTTAGCGTCCTCAACCGAAAGTATTCAAATTCAACGAGGAGTTGGAACCTCTACGAACGGAGCAGCAGCATTTGGAGCTAGTATTAATATGCAAACAACGACTTTAAAAGAAGAAGCGTATGGAGAAATAGCCAACTCTTTTGGATCTTTTAATACGCGAAAGCATACCGTTCAATTAGGATCAGGATTAATCAATAATAAATTTGCTTTTGATGGTCGATTGTCAAAGATTAAATCGGATGGGTATATTGACAGAGCTAGCTCAGACCTAGAGTCGTATTATTTGTCAGGAGCTTATTATGGCAATAAAACCATTGTAAAAGCCATTACATTTGGAGGCAATGAAAAAACCTACCAATCGTGGTATGGAACACCAGAGTCAAGAGTAAAGAATGACCGAGCAGGCATGCTTGAGCACGCTGCTAATGAGGGATATTCTCAAAGTCAGTTAGATAATCTACTCAACTCAGGCAGAAGCTACAACTTTTACCAATACGACAATCAAGTAGATAATTACTCTCAAGACCATTATCAACTATTAATCGCACACGAAGTTTCTGATAAACTGACGGCTAACCTCAATTTTCACTATACCAGAGGAT
>CBFHLF010000144.1:0-5543 GCA_965656555.1 uncultured Acidiluteibacter sp.
AATACTTAATCAAATCAACTGCTGATGTTGCCGATATTGGAATTCATCCTGGGTTTATTTCCAATCAAAACACCGATAAATTAGAAAAGGAAATTAAACGATTATCAGGTGTATTAAAACGAGACGTTACTAAAAGTAGGCAGCACTTTTTAAAAATTACCCTTCCCGATACCTATAGAAATTTATTGCACTTCGATATTGAGGAGGATTACTCCATGGGTTATGCTGCTACCATGGGGTTTCGTGCAAGTATTTGCACACCTTTTTACTTCTATGATTTAGATTTGGAAATGAAAACGGATTTAAAAGTATTTCCATTTGCCATCATGGATGCAAGCCTTAAATTCTACTACGACTATACAGTGGAGGAGGCGAAAGAAGCTATTGATGAAATGATTCAGGAGGTAAAAGCTGTGGATGGCACATTTATTAGTTTGTGGCATAATGAAAGCTTATCGGATCAAGACATCTGGGTAGGATGGAAAGAAATTTACGCCTACTTACTCAAGCAGGCTTCCAAATAGGACACTCTCCTTCATTTAATAGGCTTTTTGGTTATCAATCAACAAATAAAATAGGCATATTTGTAAAAAATAAAAAGACATGGCAAAGGTTAAAGTACTCGACAAAGAATTGTCCATCGCAAGCCAATTTATGGCTGAAATTCGGGATGTCAACATTCAAAAAGACAGTATGCGCTTTAGAAGAAATCTAGAGCGGATTGGTGAAATATTTGCCTACGAGATCAGTAAAACCATGTCTTATGACCAAAAGGAAGTGCAAACAGCATTAGGTGTTTCAGACGAGTTTGTATTTAAGCAGCAGCCTGTAATTGCCACAATTTTGCGAGCGGGACTTCCTTTGCATCAAGGGTTATTAAATTATTTTGATGCAGCGCAAAATGGATTTATTTCTGCTTATCGAAAGCATCATAAAGATGGTACGTTTGATATTGAATTGGAATACCTTGCTTGCCCATCCATTGAAAAAAAGATCGTCATTTTATCTGATCCGATGATTGCAACAGGGTCTTCTATTGTACTTGCTTACAAAGCACTGCTCTCAAAAGGGAAACCGGCACATGTGCACATTGTTTCTGTAATCGGTAGTACTGAAGGTTTGGAGTATGCTAAACGAAACTTGCCGAGTAATGTTACCATTTGGATGGCTGCATTGGATGAAGAACTTACTGCTCAATCGTACATTGTCCCGGGGTTGGGCGATGCCGGTGATTTAGCCTTTGGAGAAAAGGAGTAAGATGGCAAATTACGAACATGTATTTTTTGATCTAGATCGCACGCTTTGGGATTTTGAGCGTAACTCTTTAGAAACCATCCACGATTTGTATCATGAATTTGAGCTGACAAATAAAAGTGTGCCTAGCTTTGATGAATTTCTCGCGGTTTATCGGGTAAAAAACCAAGAATTGTGGGCGTTGTATCGGGTAGGTAAAGTTACTAAAGACGAGTTGCGTCAGCTTCGCTTTCACCTTTCATTGCAGCATTTTCATATTGATGATCGTAAAATGGCCTTGGCGTTCAATGACCGTTATGTGGAGACTTGCAGTGTAAAACCGCATTTATTGCCAAACGCTTTACCTGTTTTGGAGTACTTGAATGATAAATATGACTTACACATCATTACCAACGGATTCAAAGAAGCCCAATTTGTAAAACTCCGAAACTCTGGAATTGAGCCATTTTTTAAAGAGGTGATTATCTCTGAGCTTTATGGAAAGTCAAAACCGCATCAAGAGATTTTTACACATGCATTTGATAGAAGTGGTGCAGTAGCTGAGCGAAGTGTTATGGTTGGAGATGATTTCGAGGCTGATATAATAGGCGCTAAAAATGCTGGTATGGACAGCGTTTACTTGGCGGAATTTCCTAAAAAATCACCCATAAAACCAACACATCACATCAAAGGGTTAATAGAATTAAAGAGTATTCTATAACTATTGAAACTCACCAATTACATCAATACCGCCGGTAACTTTTTGCTCTAATGAAACATTGATCTTGGTGCCAATAGGTAAAAACAAATCTACTCGCGAGCCAAATTTTATAAATCCACATTCTGATCCTTGTTCTACTTGTTCGCCCTCTTTGCCATAAAATACAATTCTTCTGGCCAAGGCTCCGGCAATCTGTCTAAACAATACACTTCTACCTTTAGCATCTTCAACCAACGCTGTTGTTCGTTCATTTTCGGTAGATGACTTTGGATGCCATGCTACTAGAAATTTACCTGGGTGATACTTGAAGTTTTTTAACGTTCCTGCAATCGGGTAGCGATTATTATGAACGTTTATTGGAGACATAAAAATTGATACTTGTATTCTCTTTTCGTTGATAAACTCCGTTTCTTGCACCTCTTCGATTACCACTACTTTACCATCACAAGGAGAAATGATATGGTTTTCATTGGTAGTCACTGTTCTGCTAGGACTTCTAAAAAATTGTAGAATTACAATGATTAAAAATGCAGAAATAGCATACCCTAAATAAATCGCCCAAGGGTAATCACTTAAAAATGTATGTGTTAATACATTTATAATTGCTGAAATAATTAGAACCAAAACGATACTTGGGTAACCTTCTTTATGAAATGTCATGGCAATTGGTGTGGTTATATTAGGTTGTGAAGATACTAAATTGCAAATATAAAGCGGAGGTAGGTATAAACAATTGGCGCCGCTATAAATATTCCGTCAAAGCGATCTAGCAGACCACCGTGTCCAGGAAGTAGTTTTCCTGAATCTTTGATTCCTAAGCTTCTTTTAAACATCGATTCTACCAAGTCGCCTAAAGAGCCGAATATTACTACTAATAAGGCTACGACTATCCAGTTAACAAGGGACAGGTTCGGGAATAATTGTGCGTTGAGGTATCCAATACCAAGTCCAAATACTGCACCTCCTATTGAACCTTCCCATGTTTTTTTAGGCGAGATGCGTTCGAATAATTTGGTGCGTCCTAACTTTCTTCCTACAAGGTATGCTCCGGTGTCATTTGCCCACAATAAAAAGAAAAATCCAAGTACGATCTGGTAATTGTATTCACCTCCAAATTGATTGTCGTTTATAAACGACAATTCGTAAAGCAAAGTCATTGGCAGAGCCACGTAAATTATTCCTAACAACGTGTACGATATGTTTGCAATTGGAGTAGGTTTGTCTCGAAATAATTCCTTTAGAAAGATAAAAAAGGTAATTGGCACCAACGCAAACAGAGCGGTACTTCCTAATTGTCCTTGGTTTATAAAAACGGTAAGTATAAAGTAAATGAGGGAGCTTGCTATGCCTGTTATTCGTTGAGGGGTAACTTTTTCAGTGTTGAAAAAGCTGTAAAACTCTCGAGTTCCTAGTAGAATAATAAAAAAGAATAAAATTGCTGAAGCGTATTCACTAAGCACGATTGCACCTAGTAGCACTAAAACGAATATTACGCCTGTTAAGGCGCGTTGTGTAAAATTATTCAAAATGATTCTTTTCGATTAATCGTTTTGCTCTTAATACATCCTCTTTCTGAACATATAGTTCAACCTCTGCATTGTTCAAATGCAGATGCATCGAGTCTGTTTTATTTACCATTACCGACTTTATGCCATTTTCTTCAAGCATTCCTTTGTGCATCTCTATTATAAAAGCCTGAGCTGCTCCAAAGATTTTTACCCACTCATCGGTCATGGTCGTGCAATTAAGCGTTTTTATTCTCTTCCGTTACTTCTTCTTTGGTTTCGTCTTTCTTATCCTCTTTAGCTTCAGCCTCTGCTTTGGCTTTTGCAGCTTCTGCTAACTGTTTGCTCGATTCTTTATCTGCTATGATTTGCTCCAACTGCTTTTTCTCTTCTCTCTCAGCATCAAAATCAGCAGGTCGCTTTCCAAAGATTTTTTCTACGTCTTCTTTAAAGATAACCTCTTTTTCTAATAGTAATTCTGCCAATTGAGTTAGCTCCGCTTTATGCTTGGTTAGGATTTCTTTTGTTCGCTTGTAAGCAGCTTCAATCATCTTGCTAACCTCCTCATCAATCATCTCACCTGTTTTCTCGCTGTAAGGCTTACTAAAGCTGTATTCACTTTGCCCGGTAGAATCGTAATAACTTCTATTTCCAATCTTTTCGTTTAGTCCGTATACGGATACCATGGCATAAGCTTGTTTGGTTATTTTTTCCAAATCGCTTAATGCACCGGTAGAAATTTTTCCAAAAATTACTTCTTCTGCGGCTCTACCTCCTAAAGCTGCGCACATTTCATCCATCAACTGTTCAGTAGTGGTAATTTGTCTTTCCTCGGGAAGATACCAAGCGGCACCCAGGGATCTACCTCTTGGAACTATGGTTACTTTTACCAATGGATTAGCATATTTTACCAACCAACTTACGGAAGCATGTCCTGCTTCGTGAAATGCAATTACTTTTTTCTCTTCGCTAGTGATGATTTTATTTTTCTTTTCTAAACCACCGATAACACGATCTATCGCATCCAAGAAATCTTGTTGATCAATTGATTTTTTATCTCTTCTTGCGGCAATCAAGGCTGCCTCATTACAGATATTGGCAATGTCTGCTCCAGAAAAACCAGGTGTTTGTTTTGAAAGAAAATCGATGTCTACAGAGTTGCCTATTTTCAGAGGTTTAACATGCACTTTAAATATTTGCTTCCGCTCACTCAATTCAGGTAAGTCCACTGAAATTTGTCGGTCAAATCGACCTGGACGAAGTAATGCACGATCCAATATTTCTGCTCGGTTAGTTGCCCCTAAAATTATAATTCCGGAGTTGCTACCAAAACCATCCATTTCTGTCAGTAACTGGTTAAGTGTGTTTTCTCTCTCGTCGTTCGACCCCTGAGAAGTGCCTTTTCCTCTTGCACGTCCTATGGCATCAATCTCATCAATAAAAATGATGGCAGGTGCTTTTTCTTTCGCTTGTTTAAACAAATCTCTAACTCTGGATGCACCTACACCTACAAACATTTCTACAAAATCAGATCCCGAAAGACTGAAGAATGGAACTTGAGCTTCTCCTGCAACCGCTTTCGCCAATAATGTTTTTCCTGTTCCCGGAGGTCCTACTAGTAATGCACCTTTTGGAATTTTGGCGCCGAGCTCGGTATATTTCTTTGGATTCTTTAAGAATTCAACAATTTCTTGTATTTCTACCTTTGCTTCATCTAAACCTGCTACATCGTTAAACGAAACTTTTACATTTTTTTCTTTATCAAAAAGCGTTGCTTTTGATTTACCGATGTTGAATATTTGTCCGCCAGGTCCGCCAGCTCCTCCAGACATGCGTCGCATGATAAATACCCACAAACCAATCATGATTATGATCGGAAGTACCCAACTTAAAATTTCTCCTGTCCAATTCTTACGTTGGTCGTACTCAGGATTTACCTGTGCAGCTTCTGGTAGGTCTTGTTGAACGCGGTTAAGGTCTCTGCTAAACTGGTCAACTGAACCAATGGAAAGATAGAATTGAGGAGAATTTGCATTGCTGAAAGTTCCCTTTTTTAGGTCTTTATACTTTTCAGACTCTAGCGC
>CBFHLF010000145.1:0-5495 GCA_965656555.1 uncultured Acidiluteibacter sp.
CTTCTGCTGATTCAAATCTGCAAGTACAAAAAGAGCACCTACAAATTCAGGATCTATTTTGGTTGCCTCGACTAAGTCTCCATAGGCGCTACTTCCTTTAAACCTAACTTGCGCAGCTTTATCAAAAAGCTTTTTTGCTTTTTTGTTAGGCTCTGTGCATCCACTCTCTTGAGCTTTTGAACTAAAGGAAACGCTTACGAGTAATAAAAGTGAAAAGAAAGCAACCCGTACTTTCGAATTAATTTGGTATCGAATCATTTAATCGAGTATATACTAGTTTATGGTTGTTTATTATTTACTTTTTGAAAAGGCCTTTTAGTTTGTCTTTTGCCTCATCCTTGAGCTTATCTAACTCTTTCTTGCTCTTTTCTTCTAATTCTTTCTTTAGCTTATCTGCTTCTTCTTTGGCTTTGGCTTCCGCCTCTTTTTTCAAGCGGTCAGCTTCTTCCTGAGCCTTTCGTTTTAACTCTTCTTTTTGCTTTTCCAGCTCTTTATTAATCTCATCTTTAATTTGTTGCTTTGCTTCTTTTACCGCATTTCCTGCAGCTTTCTTAAAGTCTGTAGTAATTTTAGGATCATCCATTTGCCCGACTACCTTAACATCAACATTGATAAAATCACTCATACTAACTCCTAAGCCATTTTTATTCGCTTGAGCCAATAAACCATCAATGGCTTTATTTGCTTCGCCTCCTAATTGGTCTCTAGGTATTTGAAATGCCAATGTATAATCTATTGTTTGATCCAATGAGTTAGTTCCTGAAATAGTTACTTTGCTATTATCCATTTTTACATCAAATGGCTCCACGTAAACCTTGCCATTAATAATGGCGAAGGAAGCGTTTACGTCCTCAAGTTTAAGTTTTCTAAGCTTATCATTCTTCAGTACATCGGCGATTTTTGACATCGCTTTCACATCATTCAACTCTACATTATCTGTAGATAAAACCCCTTTCCCATTTATTTCATCAAGAATAGGTTCCATAGTCGAATCCATATTGCCACGAAGTGCTAGTTCGCAAGAAAACTTCCCAGTAGCCTTTTTTGCAATTGGCATCAGTTTTTCAACTGTATTAAACGTTACAGCCGTTTTATTCAGATCCATTTTATCAATACCAAAATCAATATCAAATGTAGGTCTTAGCGAATCGGTAGTTTCATAAAAACCATCCATGGCAACAGAGCCATCAAGCAAATTCATAAAAAGGTTATCAAATGATAATTTTTCATCTTTCACTACTACACTTCCTGCGATGTTGGTCATATCGATGTTGTCATAGATCATCTCTCCAACAGTCATTTGCATAACAAAGTCAATAAACTTCGGAACTAAAACGACCTCCATTGTTTCCGTCGATTCTTCAGTTGTTTCCGTGGTTTTCGAATCTTCTGAGGGCGTAGGCTCCTCAGTAACTTCTTCTGTTGATTCCGTTGATTCTTCTCCCATCAATTCATCGATATCTAATTTAGAAGAAGTGACATCTAGTTTTCCTTTCAGGGTTTGATTATCTGCTAAAGCGTATCCAACAAAATTGCTTAGCTCACCTTCCATAGCAATATCCGAAACTCCTAATTTCATTTTAAGATCAGTCAGTTCAGCTGTTCTAGGATTAAACGACAACCTTCCAGTGTTAACTTCAATCGGGTAATCGGTAGCAACAGTTTCATAAACGAAATGATTCACGTCTACAAAACCTTCAGCATCAAAATTCTCGTAGTCTTCTTTTTCTAGCGTAGACATTCGGCCATTCATTCGAATATCCATATCAATAACACCGGCCATTCGCTCCCCTTCCTCAAGAGGAATCATATCTTTTATATTATCCAACACTATTTTACCTTTCGCAGTGGCTTTAATTAGAGGATCCGTGATAGGGTTCTTGACAGTCGCCATTAAATCAAATGGATTCTTGGCCATTTTAAAGTGAAATTGCTTAACATCAATCACGGTGTTATCTAAATCTCCACCGATGCTTTCTACATTAGCATTTACCTGAATATCATCAATTGACTCGGGCAAATCAGTATATGAAAATTGTCCATCTTTCATCAAGAGATTCATACCAAATGCAGGGTAAGATTCTCCTAAGTAATTCCCTTTTACAAATGCAGTCAATGCTACTTCCCCACTCGTTTTCATACCTTCCAAATCTTTGGCAAATGCGGCAGGAATCAAAGAAAGAATCGTGCGCATATCGGTTTGCGTAAGTGCGAAATTTAAGTCCATTTCCTGACTTTCATCTTCTAACATTTCAAGCCAACCTTTGGCTTCTAACTCTAATGCATTTAGGGCTACTACCCCTTTATTGATAGTATATTTCGATTGATCCAAATCTGCTTCTACTGCCAAGTTTGTCTTAAAAGCAGCTTCTTTGATATATCTGATTCCATCATAATCAATGGTTACTTCATCAATCAATCCATCTAGCGTAATAGTAGTAAACGCAGCAGTTAAATCGCCACCCAATGACCAATTAATGCCCATCAGGGAAGCCTCCATCGGGAAAGTCGCGTCATCGTAAATAATATTAGAATGGGCAATTTTGAGCTCTTTCAAAGCCAATTTAAATCCTCCATCTTCTCCTTCGCTCACAGCTTCTTCTACCTCTTCTGGTATCTCTTCTATTTCCTCTTCTACTTCTTCAGTGGCAGCAGAGTCAACTTTCATAATGTCCCAATTGGCTTTACCGTCAGCTAAAATTTTAGCTGTTAAACTTGCCTCATCAATGAGAATCTTATTTACAGCAATAGACTCTCCATTAATAATCGACATCACATCCACTGTAAGGGCCAATTCGCCAATATTCGCTAATTCAACCCCTTCAAAATCATCAATCCCTGATACTTTAATATCTTCGATAGAAAAGTAAAAATTAGGAAAGCTTTTAATCAAGCTCAAATTAAACTCGCCAAAATCAACTTTTGCATTCAGGTTCTCATTGGCTGCATCTTTGGCCATTTTAACAATGTCATCCTTGTAAATGATAGGCAGTACGATTACTGCTGCTACAATTAGCACAATCAGCACGAGTAAAACTTTCAGTATTTTTTTCATATCAAGGTTTTTAGGTCATTTATATTATCTTATTATCGCTCTACAGGGTGAGGGATTAGTTCCCCTTCAGTATGAGCAACTATGGTGGCAACAGTAGCATCACCAGTCACATTAACAACTGTACGACACATGTCCAATGGCCGGTCTACAGCAAAAATAAGGCTTATTCCTTCTAATGGAACACCCACTGCACCAAGAACTATAGCCAGCATAATGATACCCGCACCGGGAACAGCTGCTGAACCAATGGAAGCCAAGGTAGCTGTCAACACGATAGTCAATTGTGCTGAAAGCCCCAAATCCATGCCATAAACTTGAGCAATAAAAACAGCAGCGATTGCCTGATAACAGGAGGTTCCATCCATATTAATCGTTGCTCCGAGTGGCAATACAAAAGAAGCCACTTTCTTAGATACTCCCAACTTTTCCTCGCATCGTTCCATGGTCAGTGGCAAAGTAGCAGCACTAGAACTTGTTGAAAATGCCAACAACTGCGCTGGCGCTAGGCCTTTGAAAAATTTCTTGTAAGAAAACTTAGCGTAAAACTTTAAAAATAAGGGATACATCGCAAAAACCATAATGGCCAACCCGAGTATAACAGTAATAGAGTACACCGCAAGACCTTTTAGAATTTCGACAGCTGCCGCAGGATTATCACCAGCAAGATCTACCATAATGTTACCAAGAAGAGCAAATACACCAATAGGAGCATAAAGCATAATGATGTCAACCATTTTTAAAATTACCTCATTTGCCCCATCAAAAAAGTTTTTAATTCCCTCCACTTTTGAAGGGTCAGGAACCATGATAAGAGCAATTCCAAAAAGTAAAGCAAAAAAGATTACTTGCAACATGTTACCATTATCACTCGCTGATTCAAAAATATTAGAGGGCACCATGTCAACTAAGAACTGTAGAGGGCCACTTTCTTTTTGAGCATTAGCCCTCTCCTCTACTTGACTAGCCTTTTGCTGGTTTTCTACCACCATTTGATCCCTCGTTTCTTTAGAGAATGATTTCCCAGGTTGAATAAGGTTTACCGCTAGAAGACCTATTGAAACTGCCATAACAGTTGTCACAAGGTAAATCCCTATCGTTTTACCACCCATCGATGACAACTGCGAAATGTCTTTCAATCCTGAAACACCATTTATTAAAGAGATTAGTACCAAAGGAACAGCTATCATCTTCAACATATTGATAAATATTTTACCAAATGGTGCTATCCAATCAGAAGTAAAGGAAGCTAGTCCTGCATTAGATGCTAAAAGTCCATAAATGATTCCTAAAAACATTCCTATTAAAATCTGCCAATGCAGTGCTAATTTCTTCATCGTTCTGTTAATCTATTTTTGCTGATTTATTTCTTAAATATTGATCCAATAACACCATTGCAGCCATTGCTTTTACAATAGGCACTGCTCTTGGAACTACGCACGGGTCGTGACGTCCTTTCCCTTTTATGAAGGTTTCTTCTCCTTGGTTATTTACTGTTTGTTGGTTTTGCATAATGGTAGCTACGGGCTTAAATGCAACCCTAAAATTAATGGGTTCTCCGTTAGAAATCCCACCTTGTATGCCACCTGAATTATTTGTTTTGGTGGTGATTTGATTTTCTTCCTGTACAAACAAATCATTATGTGCAGAACCTCTCATGGTAGCAGCCGCAAAGCCTGAGCCGTATTCAAACCCTTTCACAGCATTAATACTCAACATAGCTTTACCTAAGTCAGCATGAAGTCGATCAAATACAGGCTCTCCAATACCCGGAGGTACTCCTGTAATGTGGGCTGAGACTACACCTCCAACTGTATCTCCAGCTTTCTTTACTGCATTAATGCGTTCAATCATTTGATTAGCCAGAGTAATATCGGGACAGCGAACAACAGTTGACTCAATCAAAGAAAAGTCCAACTCACTAGGAGGCGTACTCAAGACAATATCCTCGACTTGAGAAACATAAACATTTAATGTAATTCCTAAACTTTCTAATACTTGTGCAGCAAGAGCTCCTGCTACTACCCTACATGCAGTCTCTCGGGCAGAAGATCGACCTCCACCTCTGTAATCCCTTGTGCCAAATTTGACATCGTAGGTATAATCAGCGTGAGATGGACGATAGCTATCTTTAATATGACTGTAATCTTTTGACTTTTGATCTTGGTTAGGTATAATAAATCCTATGGGTGTTCCCATGGTTTTACCTTCAAATATTCCCGAAAGGAATTGCACTTCATCACTCTCTTTTCGTTGAGTAGTAATCGCAGACTGCCCTGGCTTTCTTTTATCTAAGGCTGCCTGTATTCTAGTGAGGTCTATTGTTACTCCTGCTGGCATCCCGTCGATAATTCCACCAATAGCTACACCATGACTTTCGCCAAAAGTATGAACCTGAAATACTTGACCAAATGTGTTTCCTCGCATGTCAACAAAAATAATA
>CBFHLF010000146.1:0-5403 GCA_965656555.1 uncultured Acidiluteibacter sp.
GCCAAGGGTTTCATTCTCTTTTCCAATTTCAGATGAGGCAACGTTCTTTGCAAACTATGATATCTTAACTCAACGTCCTTCTACTAATAATGAACTTCAGTTGATTAACTATCAGTATATGCAAAGTTTAACTGCAACGACCAGAACAAATAACCCAAATTTGCGTCCTGAAAAGACCATTAATTATGAGTTAGGTTTCAAGCAGGCTTTGAATAAACGATCTGCACTTACATTGTCTACCTTCTACAGAGAACAAAGAGACATGATCCAAGTTAGAAAACTAACTGGTGCTTTCCCTGTAGATTACCTAACGTATGATAACATTGACTTTGGTACAGTAAAGGGTGCAACTTTAACTTATGATTTAAGAAGAACAAAGAATATTCAGTTCAAAGCAAGTTATACTATACAGTTTGCAGAAGGAACAGGTTCTTCTACCACTACTTCGTTAAACTTGGTAAATACTGGCCAACCGAACTTGAGAACAATATTGCCTTATACTTATGACCAGCGTCATGCGGTAACTGCCACTATTGACTTTAGATATGGTTCTGGAAAAGATTATAATGGTCCAATGATCAAAGGAAAGCCAATTTTAGAGAACTTCGGTGTTAACCTTGTAACTTTAGGTGGATCTGGTACTCCTTATACAGCTAGAGATAGAGCAACCGGAAGAGAGTTATTTTCCGGTGGTGGAGGTAATGGTTCTGTTGTTGGTGATGTTAATGGTTCTCGTCTTCCACTTGTTTTCAGAATGGATGCTAGAATTGACAAAGACTTCTTAATCACTTGGAAGAAAGGTTCAGATGACAGTAAAGCGAAACAGTCTTACTTAAATGTTTACTTACAAATTCTAAACCTATTGGACAGAAATAACATTAGCAGTGTCTATGGTTATACAGGAAGTCCTGAGGATGATGGTTTCTTAGCTTCTTCTTTGTACACAAACCAAATAGAGTCTCAGTTAGACGAACAGTCGTTTAGAGATCAGTATACAATTAAATTAAATGACCCATATAATTATGAGTTACCTCGAAGATTTAGATTGGGGATGTCAATCAGTTTTTAATAGAGGGCGTAATTGTTAAATATAATACACGAATTATGAAAAATATTGTTAAGAATATCAGTTTTGTCGTAATGGCATTAGCTATATCCGCTTCCTCATATGGAAGGGAAGGTGAGCGCACTGCTCAACAAGGAAATAGCAACAATAATAATGGTGGTCAAGGGTTAGCAGTGAACTGTACTCCTTCGAAGAAAGTTATTTTGTTGTCATATAACAATGCGAGTACATTTATTTATTCCAATGGTTTACTTTGGCAGAACAGAGCGAATGGTGTTGCTGGATACGAAGTGCCTGCTAATTCAGGTCGTTTTGCTTTGTATTCTGGTGGTCTATGGTTAGGAGGAACTGATGTGAACGGTCAGCTTAAAGCCGCAGTTTCAACCTTTGGTAATGGTAATGATTATTGGACGGGTCCTTTGGATACCACAGGTAATGCTGAGATTCAGCCTGATCAATGTGAGTTTTATGATCGATTTGATACAGTTAGAAAAGCTGATGTTCAGCAATTTGTTGCTTACAACTTAGCCACAGAAGAAGAGCGTCGTGAAAACTTTTTGGGGTATACGGTTCCAAAATCTATTATTAATTGGCCTGGTAATGGTAATACCAATAATGGTGAAGCTTTGCGTTTAGCCCCTTTCATGGACTTGAATGGTGACGGTATATATGAACCAGAGAGAGAAGGTGATTATCCTTTCTATGATTTAGCTGGGAATATTGATTGTCGTGCTCCAAGAAAGAACAAAAGTGAAGCAGGGCGTCGTCCTCTATTTGGAGATTACACCATATGGTGGGTTTTTAACGATAAAGGAAATATACATACAGAATCTAACGCTCCCGGAATAGGTATGGAAATTCGTGCTCAGGCATTTGCATTTGCAACGAATGATGAAATTAATTCTATGACTTTCTATAATTATGAGTTAGTTAATAGAAGTACCTTTACTTTGACAAATACGTATTTTGGAAACTGGGTTGATCCTGATTTAGGAAATGCTTCTGATGATTTTGTAGGATGTGATGTTCAGCGCGGTTTAGGTTATTGCTACAATGGAGATGACGATGACCAAGATGCTAATGGTCAAGTTGGTTATGGATTAAATCCTCCTGCAATTGGTATTGACTATTTTGAAGGTCCGTTTCAAGATGCTGATAGTATTAATAATAACTACGGAATAGGACCAGGTGAAGCTTTGAATGGGTTAGGTTATTTTAATCCTGCAGATCAAGATCCTGATACGATTATAGATAATGAGCGTTTCGGAATGAGACGTTTTGTATATCACAATATTGGAACAGCAGATAACGGTGATCCATCGGCATCAGCACACTACTATAACTACTTAAGAGGTATTTGGAAAAATGGTCAACGTATGCTTTATGGTGGTGATGGTCTTCGTGCAACAGGAGTAGAACCATTTCCTACTGATTTTATGTTCCCAGGAGTTACAGATTCATTAGGATGGGGTACTAATAATGCACCTGTTTCCAATACAAACTGGTCTGAAACTAATCCAGGTGGTGGTTCTCCATCAAATCCTGTTGGTGATAGAAGGTTTCTACAATCTGCTGGTCCTTTTACATTGGAGCCTGGAAATATTAACGATATTACAGTAGGAGTAGTATATGGTCGAGCTACTAGTGGTGGTCGTTTAGAGTCTATTCAGCGACTTTTTGATGCAGATGATAAGGCACAGATTTTATTTGATAACTGTTTTAAGGTATTAAGTGGTCCTGATGCTCCTGATGTTTTTGTACAAGAGCTTGACGAAGAGATTATTCTTTATTTGGACAATTCTCCAACATCTAATAACTTCAAAGAACAATACAGCGAGAAAGATCCGAATATTGTTACTCCTTCAAACTTGGTTCAAGATTCTATATTTTACGATGATAGATATAGATTTCAAGGATATCAAATTTATCAGTTGGCAGCGGAAGATGTTTCTGTTGGAGATTTGAATGATGAAACTAAAGCTCGATTGGTTGCTCAGGTTGACTTACGTGATGATGTTACTCAATTGGTTAACTATACGTTCGATGATGAAATTAAAGCAAATCGTCCGGAAATTAAGGTTAATGGTGAAAACAAAGGTATTCGTCATAGTTTTAGAGTAACAACAGATTTATTTGCAACCGGAGATAACCGTCTTGTTAACTTCAAGTCTTATTATTTTATTGCGATAGCATATGGATATAATGAGTTTAAGCCTTATGCTCAAGACGTACCACCAAACCCATCTAATCCTCTAGGTGCAGATATCAATGGTCAATTGACTCCTTATTTGTCAGGTAGACAAAATGGTCAAGGTGGTTCAATACGTCCTGTTTTAGCTATACCAAGAAATACTTTTTCAGAGAAAGAAGGTGCAATAGCTAGAGCTGATTATGGTGATCAAGTTGGTGTAACCCGTCTCCAAGGTAAAGGTAATGGAGGATATGGCATCCAATTAACCGATGCTACATTAGCAAAAATTGGTTCTACAACTGATGGAGATTATACTGACACGCTTGACTACATCGTTGGCGCGGCTCCTATTGAGGTGAAGGTAATCGATCCATTAGCGGTAAGAGCTGATTCATACATTCTTCAGGTTAAGAGTCCCGAAGGAAGCACTGATTCAAGTGTTACTGAAGAGTCTTCTTGGATTCTTTTTCCTGAAATTGCTGGTTCAGAAGATACAATTAAATCTGATCAAACGCTTAAGTTAGAAAATGAACAAGTAATACAAAAATGGGGTATATCTGTTAAGATTTCATTAGGTCAAGAGCCCGGTCTAATTGGTTCATTTAATAATGGCTTTATTGGAGCTGACTTAAAGTTCGATGATCCGAATAATGATTGGTTGCAAGGTATTCCTGATGCTGATGGATTTACCTTCCAAAACTGGATTCTTTCAGGTCAGATTAGAGGTGGTGATGATGACCCTACCTTCGATAAGTACTTTGATGATGTATTTAACAATGATGTTGGTCGTTTTGAAGATCCCGAAGAGAACTACGAGAATATTTTAGGAGGAATAGTTGCTCCTTTCGGTCTAGTTCAATACAGAGCAGGTGATACTGCTGGTACAACTACAGATGGTTCAGTAGTATTGAATTCTCCAGGTTATAGTTTCCAAGCGTCAGGTTATTCTCGACTGAATTATTTGAGTTCTGCAACAATTGTTTTTACTGATGATAAGAGTAAATGGACTAGAGTACCGGTAATTGAGTTGCAAGAGGAACGTTTTAAGGCTGTCGGAAATAGATCTCGTCACAGCGTTAGAGCTTCTCAGTCAGTTGATAAAGACGGTAATCCTGCTCCTGTTGGCGCAGTTGCAAGTTCTGACCCTAATGATCCTGCTTATATCAGCCCAACCGGTATGGGATGGTTCCCAGGTTACGCAGTGGATATTGAGACAGGTGAACGATTAAATATGGCATTTGGTGAAGATAGTTGGTATGGTGCAGACAATGGTTCTGATATGATTTGGAACCCAACTTCTACAGAAACCACAGGAACATTTAATGCTCAGAATTTAGTATGGGGTGGTAAACACTATGTGTATGTGTTTAGAAAAACACTGCCTGTTGAGCCACTATTTATCTCGCCAAACTTTAGATTTCCGACATATGATGCTGGTCAAAAGTTGATGAGTGCATTTACCAGTTCAAATTCGTTGTTGAAGAATGTTGCATGGGGTAGCTGTTCTTGGGTAATGATACCAATGTTGAAAGAAGGTGCAGAGTTGTTATCAACAGACGCGACTTTAACCATCCAAGTATCTCGTCCATTAGGTTCATATTATACGGGATTAGAAGGATTGGATCCTAACTCAGGTATTCGAAATGAGAGTCGTCCTGTTTATAAGTTTAACACTAATGGTTTAGAGCCTATTGTTGGTGACCGTGCTACTCTAAATGAAGCTATTGATCAGATTCGAGCCGTTCCGAACCCATACTATGCATACTCTCAGTATGAGTCAGGTATTTTGGATAATGTGGTTAAGATTACTAATCTTCCTAAAGAAGCAAACGTTCGAATTTATAACCTTGCCGGAACTTTAATTCGCGAGTATAATAAGAATGCTGAAGTTCCATTTATTGACTGGGATTTAAAGAACCAAGCTAATATTTCAGTTTCTAGTGGTGTTTACATCATTCACGTTGAAATACCGGGTGTTGGTGAAAAAGTAATTAGATGGTTCGGTGTAATGAGACCAATCGATTTGAACAACTTTTAATATTAACATAGACTACTTTATATAGCGCATATGAAAAATTTAAATAAAATAACATTAATGTTCTCGTTGGTGGTACTATGCTCAACTGCATTCGCCGGTAATGAAGAC
>CBFHLF010000147.1:0-5381 GCA_965656555.1 uncultured Acidiluteibacter sp.
CTTATCTGCTCCATTTTTCTAAGTCAACATCCTATTCACTCGACCGTCTTTGTCCGGGTGTATTTTTTGTGAGAGCTTGCAGTCCCCCTAAACATCGAGGCATAATTACTTCTTACACCAACTTTACTTTTTGATTTTCAATAAGATAATATAAAGGTAATTGTGTTTTATATTTGGACTGCACCCTTGACAAAGATTCATCTACACAAAAAAGGAGCTGAATTCAGCTCCTTTTTAGTCTTGTATGTTTTAAGTTATTACTCCACAGTAACTGACTTAGCCAAATTACGTGGTTGATCTACGTTACAACCTCTCATTACCGCTATGTGATAGGATAATAATTGTAATGGAATAACGGTAATCAACGGATCGAAGAAGTCGTCTACATCAGGTATTTCGATAACGTGATCTGCAATTTCTTTAACCGCAGTATCACCCTTAGTTACTACCGCTATAATTTTACCGTTTCTAGCTTTTACCTCTTGTATGTTGCTTACTACTTTCTCATATGAGTTTTTCTTGGTAGCAATGGCTACTACCGGCATATCAGCATCTATCAATGCAATCGGACCGTGCTTCATTTCTGCGGCAGGGTAGCCCTCTGCATGGATATAAGAGATTTCTTTCAATTTTAAAGCTCCTTCTAATGCCACAGGGAAGTTAATTCCTCTTCCTAAGTATAAGAAGTTGCGTGCGTCTTTATAAATTTCAGAGATATACTCTACAGCAGCATTCGTTTTTAAAACTTCTTCTACTACGTTGGGAATGTTGTTCAGTTCTTGGGATAGTGCTCTATATCTGCTTTCACTGATTGATCCTTTTTTCTTAGCCAAGGTCAATGCCATTAGCGCAAGGATTGTTACTTGTGCTGTAAATGCTTTCGTTGATGCTACGCCTATTTCAGGACCTGCATGGGTGTACGATCCTGCATCAGTTGCTCTTGCAATGGAAGAACCAACTACGTTACAAATGCCGTAAATCATGGCTCCTTTCTCCTTAGCGATTTCTAGTGCGGCTAAGGTATCAGCAGTTTCTCCTGATTGAGAAATTGCAATTACAATGTCATCGGAATTGATAATTGGATCCCGGTAACGGAACTCGGAAGCATACTCTACTTCAACGGGAATTCTCGCTAATGATTCAATCATGTATTCACCGACCAACCCTGCATGCCAAGAGGTACCACAAGCTACAAATATTATGCGCTTGGCATTCATGAATTTGTGCTCGTATTCTTCTATACCTCCCATCACTACTTCCCCGTTCAGCGTGTTGAGTCGCCCAAGCATACTGTTGCGAATAGAGGTAGGTTGTTCATAGATTTCCTTTAGCATAAAATGCTCATAGCCGCCTTTTTCAATGGCCTCAATTTGCATTTCTAATGCGATGGTATTAGCCGTTTTTTGCTGATTTTTGATATTGGTCAGCTGTATATCTTTACCTTTTGTCAACACCGCAATGTCTTCGTCTTCTAAATACAATACATCTTTGGTGTATTCTATAATTGGAGTTGCATCCGAGGCGACATAAAACTCATCTTCACCAACACCAATTACTAAAGGGCTACTTTTTTTAGCTACAATTAAGGTATCTGGAGTTTCGTTAGAAAGAATCACGATAGCGTATGCTCCGATTACCTCCTTCAATGCAAGCTGAACAGCTTCTAATAAAGAGCATTCCTCAATTTTTTTCACTTCTTCTATCAGGTGAACCAACACTTCTGTATCAGTCTCACTCGTGAATTTGTGGCCTCTATTGATTAACTCCTTTTTTAGTGAAGCATAATTTTCAATAATTCCATTATGAATAATGGCTAGTTTACCATCATTGGATGAATGTGGATGCGCATTGACATCATTAGGCGCTCCGTGGGTTGCCCATCTGGTATGTCCAATTCCTATAGTAGATGTGGTGTTTTGATTGGCTGCAAAATTTTCCAATTCAGAAACCTTACCTTGCTTCTTGTACAAATTGATATCTGATCCCAAAAGTGCAACTCCCGCACTATCATATCCTCTATATTCTAATCGCTTTAGTCCCTTAATTAAGATGGGATAAGCTTGCTTTTCGCCAACATAAGCTACAATTCCACACATATAAATCTCTTTTTACTCAGTAGTTGAATAAGTCAAATTTAACTTAATTCCTTCTAAATTATTTACCTGTTTTTTAATAATTACCCGTTGTGCATTTACTGCAGATCCGGATACTAATAAAATCATTCCATAATCGGTTCGATTGTTATTAACCAATTGGTGAACATGGCGGGTGATGTTAAAGGTGTAGGTGTTTTCTGTTTCGTCGTATGTACCACCAAAATAGTCAGAATCTAAAAATAAATCAGGGATAAAGATCCCTAAGCCTGAAGAATCTGCTGCTACAATGATTAATTTTTCTGCGATCCCTTCATCAATATAGTTTCCTTCTACAGCTGGTATTACCAATTCTGCTTGGTTGATTATTTTCTTTTGTCCATCTGCAACAATATTTTTTAGGTCAGGAAACTGAACCAAGGTTTTCACACCACTCATCGACTGTATAAATGTGATGGTCGTATCTTGTAAGGTGTTATTCAGCGCTTGCTCAACTACTGAACCTGTGTAGTCGTGCTGAAAGTTACTAAACCGTTGTGATTCTGCGTCTATCTCAAATCGATACGATTTTGATTCAGGCACTATTCCGCTATTATCCGTGTAATAGAGGTAGAGGCCGGAAGCTGCGGAGTTGGGCTCTAGGTAGCAAATAGCACCTGCAGGAATTGTTCCGCTAGGTGTCAATCCCGTTGGCTTAATGTAAAACCCCTTCATGAAATCTTTAAAGGCTTCATTATCGGCATATGTAGCTGTTCCAGATTGATCGAGTAATCGCTGACCGAAGGATTGCTCTAGTTTAATTCTTAGTTGAGGTGTCTCTTGATTTAATCCTACCTGTACACTATCTAAGCTAGGTTTGAAGGTTCTGCTGCCTATAGGAGTAGGATCTACAGAAAGTGTGTCTTTTGAATAGTAAGCACCTTCTTCATCAAAATCTTCCGTTACTTCGAATACAGTAAAAGTTTGTTCGTCTTCTGTACCATAATAATCATCATACTTTAAAACAAAAACTACTGAGTCAAGCACTAAATCAGATAGGTTTCCAAAATCTAAACTTGCTCCAATCATATCGATCTGCGTGAAGTAAGAAGCCACCGAATTGCCAAAGATGGAATCGGTGTATGATCCTATAAGAGCTGTAGTGGTCTTATTTGAAAGTACCGAATCCTCATTGATAGTACTTAAAACGATTTTCGAGGTGTCGTTAAATCTAACGTTCGCATTATTTTCTTCAAACCCAGGAGTTAGGTTTCCATCTTTCTTGCACGACTGGATGGAAAAGGCTAAAAAAAATATAGCGGAAAGTAGAGCTACTTTCCGCATATTAAGTGTTGAGTTAAAAATGTGTTTCATTTATTCAGCTAAAACTTCTTCTTCAGTTAAAATCTCATCATAAAAATTAGAGAAAGACTCTACATATTTATCTTCAGATTGATAATCCAACATGGGTTTACCACTCTCTTCAATAAATTGTCTTACTTCATCGCTAGTATCTTGTGATCCTACAATTGCACCATCAGACCACGAAATTGCGGCCTTAGTGATGTTATCATGCGTAGGGTCAGCGTAAAGTGATAAGTCTTTTTCATCGATGCCTTCCATTAACGCCTTTTTGGCGAATTCATTGTTCAGGCTATCGTCATATACATCATCATATGCTGAATATACTACTTTTGTGTTTTCAAAAAGTGGTTCTTCTTTATATGCTGTTTTCAAAAACATAGGGATTAAACTGGTCATCCAACCGTGGCAATGCACTAAATCTGGTGCCCAACCTAATTTCTTAACAGTTTCTAGTACACCTCTGCAAAAGAAAATTGATCGCTCATCATTGTCTTCGAAAAACGTTCCTTTTTTATCTTCAAATGTTGCTTTTCGCTGAAAGAAGTCTTCATTATCGATGAAGTAAACTTGCATTCTAGCAGGTTGAATAGAAGCTACCTTTATAATTAGTGGGTGATCGTTTTCATCGATAATCAGGTTCATCCCAGATAATCGAATAACTTCATGAAGTTGATTTCTTCGCTCGTTTATCGAACCAAAACGAGGCATAAACGTTCTAATCTCTTTTCCTTTTTCTTGTATTCCTTGTGGAAGATGTCTTCCTATCTTTGAAATCTCAGTTTCTTCTGTGTAGGGGGTTATCTCTTGCGAGATAAAAAGTATTCTTTTCTTAGTCATAAAGGATAGATTAATTAACAAAAGCGACACAAAAATACGAATTTTATTGCGATTTTTCAACAATGGGTTTACCTTGCCTCGTTTTTTCAATTCGCATAAACCGTTAATTTATAACGATTTTTCACCAAAATTTATCAAATGATTCAGCAGTATTTATCCGCAAATGACCTTAATTCACACCTCACTCGATTAAGAAGTGAAGGTGGGTCAGTTGGTTTTGTTCCAACTATGGGTGCACTGCACCAAGGGCACATGACTTTGATAGATAGAGCGATGAATGAGAATGACATAGTAGTTTGCAGCATCTTTGTTAACCCAAAACAGTTTAACAATCCGGAAGACTTAGCTAAGTATCCAAGAACTATAGACGAAGATTTAGCACTGTTAGATCAACACAATTGCCACATTGCGTTTATTCCAACCGTAGAGGAAATCTATCCGGAAGAGGTAACTAAACAGTATGAGTTTGGCCCTTTAGCTGAGTTAATGGAAGGTACGCATCGACCTGGTCATTTTAATGGAATGGCAATTGTTGTAAAACGACTGTTCGATATCACCGTGCCTACTCGAGCCTACTTCGGAGACAAAGATTATCAGCAGTTGGTTATTGTAGAAAAGTTGGTAGAGATGGAGCAAATGGATGTAGAAGTTATAGGCTGCCCCACGAGCAGAGAGCCAAATGGATTAGCAATGAGTAGTAGAAATAAGCGACTGACATTGGCACAAAAAGAGGAGGCAGCTGCCATACATGCAGAGTTGTCATCCTTGGCAAAGCACTTTGTTCCAAGTAAATCAGTAATGAATGATCGGATAACAGCAGCCATTGAACGACTTAATGGGCTTCCAGAATTTGAAGTAGAATACCTACTGTTGGTAGATAGGAATACGTTACAAGAATATACAGTAGAAGAGATTTACGGACAGCCTCACTTGTTTGCAGGAGTGAGGGTTGCAAATGTTCGACTCATCGACAATTTGCCGATTAATGCCTAATTTTACCCGCCATATGCAAATACAAGTATTAAAGTCGAAGCTCCACCGTGTAAGGGTTACAGAAGCAGATTTAAATTATATCGGCAGCGTAACAATTGACGAAGATTTATTGGA
>CBFHLF010000148.1:0-5339 GCA_965656555.1 uncultured Acidiluteibacter sp.
CCAAAATGAAGACTTTCAGTTATATACCACGGAATTTGTCGATCATTTATGGAAAACTTACCCAAGTTGGGCAAGTGGCGAAGGCATGCATGCTTATGATAGTGTGTTAACCATTTTTAATACTGCTAAACGAAAAGAAGTTAGGGCATTTATTGATTCGAATCAGCGCATGCTTAAGCGTTTTGAGCTAGAAGGACTAAGCGAATTGAATCAAATTGATTATTACCTGATTCGTGATTTTTTATCCAAGGAAAAGTTTTACTTGGAGGATATGAAAGGAGGACAGTGGAACCCCGCACAATACAATCTAGGTGGACAATTCTTCAATGTGCTAAGCTATCAAGGGAAGACATTGGAAGATCGATTAACTGCCATAAACCATAAGCTGGATCGCGTGCCTGATTATTATTCCTTTGCAAAGAAAAACATTAAGCAACCAACTTTAGTGCACACCAACTTAGCTATTTCTCAAATTTCAGGATCAGTTTCTATTTTTGATCAGTCCATTCGTGATTCTATAACCCTATCGAGTTGGTCTAAAGAAGAAAAAGAGTCCATGGGTGTTAAATTAGATGAAGCTATTGATGCCATTAATGGTTATGTAACTTGGCTTACGGATGATTTAAAACCTCAAGTTGAGAGTGGTGAACGAGTACGCGATTTTAGGTTGGGTGATACGTTGTATGATCAAAAATTTAAATACAATATGGGCTCTTCATTTTCTGCACGTGAGATTTACCAAAAGGCGATTGAACGAAAGCTATTGCTGCACGAGAAAATGTATGATGTAACTGCCCGATTATGGCCAAAATATTTTGGTGAAACTACATTGCCGGAGTATCGCGAAGAAGCCATTATGAAAATGATTGATACATTGTCATATGTACATGCTCACCGAGATTCATTCATTACCACTATCCGGGCTCAGATTCCTGATTTGGTTGATTTTATCAATGATAAAGACCTA
The DNA here is from genome assembly GCA_965656555.1 of uncultured Acidiluteibacter sp. Lineage (GTDB taxonomy): Bacteria > Bacteroidota > Bacteroidia > Flavobacteriales_E > Vicingaceae > Acidiluteibacter. The sequence goes on from CBFHLF010000148.1 coordinate 968, forward strand.
GTAACTTTAGATCCTGAAAAGCCATTAACGATAAGAGCAACACCGGAATACATGAGAGGAGTTGCAGGTGCTTCAATTTCAGCTCCCGGACCATATGATGCAGATGCAGAAACTTACTATAATGTTACCCCTTTAGATCACTACACCGATGAAGAGGCAGAAAGCTATTTAAGGGAGTATAATCAATATTTACTTCAAATACTTAACATCCATGAAGCGATTCCTGGCCACTATACACAATTGGTATACAGCAATAAATCCCCTAGCTTAATTAAGAGTATTTTGGGAAATGGAGCCATGATTGAAGGTTGGGCTGTTTATACGGAACTAATGATGCTAGAGAACGGCTATGGAAATAATTCTGATGAGTTATGGTTAATGTACTATAAATGGAATTTGCGCACAGTGTGCAACACCATTTTAGATTATGGTGTACACGTTTTAGGGATGAACGAGGAGGAAGCCATTACGTTATTAACCAAAGAGGCTTTTCAGCAAGAAGAAGAGGCAAGGGGTAAATGGAGAAGAGTTCAGCTTACATCCGTTCAGTTATGCAGTTACTTTACCGGATTTTATGAGATTATGGACCTACGAGAAGAATTAAAACGTAAGAAAGGAGATCAGTTTGATTTAAAAGAATTCCATGAAGAGTTTTTAAGTTACGGAAGTGCACCTGTTAAATACATACGAATGCTAATGGTTGACTAAGAACCATTTTATACAATAAAGTAACGCCTTGATTCTATTTTGATATTAAGGCGTTATTTTTTTGTTTATTAGTTATTTAGCTTATGTTCTTAAAGATTTATTTATATTATTTTAAGATAATTTCCAACCTTATATAAATACCTGCGTACATTAGGAGCACAGAAGACTAAATGACCCACCATGAAAACTCTTACCACTCTTCTGCTATTTCTAACCACCTACGTAAGCTTCGGCCAATGCTTTAGGGTGTTAGATGGGAATGGCAATTTCAATAATGTTAACCCTCAGTGGGTTAACTGCACCCCTGGAAATTATACACTGATTTTACAAACCGATGTGGCAATTGGACCATACACTGTTAATTGGGGTGATGGTAATTCAACTAGTGGTGCAAGCATTATTCCACCTGCATTTCTTCAGCATACTTATGCAGGTTCTACTAGTAATTTTAATGTCACCATTACAGAAACCTCTAGTGGTTGTACCATTACAGGGTTAGTGGTTTTGGAAAGAAATCCATTGGCATCTATTCAGCTTCCTGCCGGCGATGACAACTTTGGGTGTACGCCTGTGCTGTTTCGATTCATCAATAGTTCTACTCAAATTTCAGGAAATACTACATTTACGTGGGATTTTGGAGATGGCAGTCCTGTTGAGGTTTATAATGCTTCCAATTTAGGTGACACTATCCCTCATGTATTTATGCCAGGCATCGGAGTTCAGAGTTGTGATTTAGAGGTAACGTTAGAAGCAACCAACTTTTGTGGTACTTCTACTGCCAGTTTTTTTCCCTTAAAAGTTTGGGACCTCGATGAAGCACAGATTACACCCGATAATACGCTTTTGTGTTTTCCTGATAATACCTTTCAGTATACTAATACGACCATTCGAAACTGTTTTCCAGAAGGAAATAACTCACAACGATATGAGTATTGGAATTTTGGTGATTATTGGGGGTTAGGTTATGACTCTGTTATTACTTGGAGACCTTGGAATCCACCAATTATAAACCCACCACCAATATCATATCCTGGTGTTGGAACATACACGGTAACCCTCATTGACAGTAGTTTTTGTGGAAGAGATACGACCAGTATTGATGTAACCATTACAAATCCACCTACAGCTATTCTGAATTCCAACAAAGATTCTATTTGTGCTGGTGAAACAGTACGTTTTTTCAACAATTCTTTTGGTGGGGCTAATATCTTTCAATGGAACTTTGGTCAAGGAGCAGGCTGGCAAAACCTAAGTGGGAATAATAAGAACAGAACCTTTAACACGGCTGGATCATACACCATTGGACTAATCGTGGGAGTAGCTGGTGCTGTAGGTTGTAAGGATACAGCTTACGTAGATTTATATGTTAATCCATCTCCGATTAACAGTTTTACGATCGATAATGATAATGCATGTGATAGCATGACCGTCAACTTTACGAATACAACTACAGGTGCTAATTTTTGGAGGTGGGATTTTGGTAATGGGAATACTTTTTTAGGTGAAAACCCACCATCCCAATTCTATGGCAGCCCTGGTGCATATACCGTTACTTTATTTACACAAAGCATTTCTGGTTGTACAGACTCAATTAGTCAAACCTTAAATGTATTTCAAACGCCTCAACCTGCTTTTTTTCCGTCTACAGTTTGTGTAAACGAGGTAGCAAGTTTTACAGATTTAACACCTCAGTTGAGTGCAGACCCAATATTGACTTGGTTCTGGGAGTTTGGCAATGGACAAACCTCTACTGCTCAAAATCCAACTACGATTTATACTGCTGGGGGAACCTATAATATTGTATTGACGGTAACTACTGCAAATTGTTCTGCTACAGACACCATTCCGATTCTAGTTGAAAACTTGCCTACGGCTAGCTTCTCTGCATCTCCGCAGAATGGTTGCTCAAGGTTAGGCATCAATTTCACCAATACATCCTCGGCAAATACCACACGGTTTCTATGGGACTTTGGAGATGGAAGCCCAATAGATACCACTGAAAATCCATTTCATGAGTATGTAAATACAACAGAAAATGATACCAATTTCATTGTTACATTCATTGCATCTACTACGTTTGGTTGTGCCGATACCATTACGGATACCGTAACGGTTTTTCCAATCCCTACACCTGATTTTACCTCTGATGCAGTGGTCGATTGTGGTCCTATCACAGTTAATTTTACCAATTTGACAAATGGAGCCGGACTCACGTATAATTGGAATTTCGGTGATGGAACACCCAACAGTACGTTAGAAAACCCTACGCATGTATTTGATAATAAGACCTTGTTTATCTCAAATTACAATGTAAGTTTAGAAGTAACATCGGCCAATGGTTGCCGCGACACTATTACTAAAATCGTAACGGTGAATCCAGAGCCGATTTTTAACTTTTCTGCTACTCCTGACTCAGGTTGTAGTCCATTAGCAGTTCAATTTCCTGTAGTAGTTGGTGCGGTTAGTTATCAATGGGATTTTGGGGATGGAAATACTTCTTCAGGTCCTAATCCATCGCATGTTTTTGTGAACAACACCACCAATAATCGAACTTATCAAGTTACTTTAATAGCACAAAATAGTTTTGGCTGCAGAGATACCTCCGTTAGTCAAGTACTGGTTTACCCAAATCCAACAGCAAGTTTTGCATTGGATACCAATCGGGGTTGTCAGCCGTTGCCTATAGAGATTACCAATACAAGTACAGGTGCAAATCTTTATGATTGGACTTTTGGTGATGGCAGCATTAGTGATACAGCTGCTGCTATTTTTTCCAAGGTGTTTACAAATGGATCAGCAGCTACTTTCACTCGAAATATTCAACTAATAACTTCTACCCTCCAAGGTTGCTCAGATACCGCTAATCGGACTGTTGAGGTATTCCCCAGAGTAATCGCTGAGGTGGTTTCAGATACCATCGGTTGTAGTCCTTTGCCCATTACCTTTTTTAATCAATCAATCGGAGGAATAAACTACCAATGGAATTTTGGCGATGGTACATCATCTACTTTAAATGCTCCACGCCATACCTTCAGGAATACGCAATTGACTGATACTATTTTTCCCGTGGAATTAATAGCTACTTCTATTCAGGGGTGCACTGACACTGCTATTCAAAATATTCTTGTGTATCCTAAACCTGTTGCTGACTTTACAATAGATACGGCTTCAGGTTGCCATCCATTGGTAGTGGACTTTACCAATCAATCGTTAATAGCTGACTCATGTAACTGGTCTTGGGGTGATGGTACATTTGATAATAATTGTTTTTCGGTAAATCAACACCCATTTACGAACACTACTTCAACTTTACCGATTAATTATTCCTCTAGGTTAATTGTGCTTACCAATAATGGTTGTAGAGATACCACGAGTAGAACGATTACAGTGAATCCACAAGTAGTTGCCGACTTTGTAACAGATACAGCCGGTTGTAGTCCATTAACAGCTAGATTTAATAACAACTCCATCGGCAGTAGCGACTTTATCTGGTCTTTCGGTGATGGTGTTTTAAATAATTCAATCAACCCAACTCACATTTATCAAAACTTTGGACAAAACGATACGGTTTATACTGCTCAATTAATTGCGCGATCTCCTCAGCAGTGTTTGGATACTACTGAGCTAGATATTACCGTATTTGCAAAGCCAATCGCTGATTTTG
>CBFHLF010000149.1:0-5313 GCA_965656555.1 uncultured Acidiluteibacter sp.
GATGATTTGTTTGGAGCACTTCAATCAGGATTAAATTATTTTAAATTTAAGAAACTGGATGTGCTGAAGGAGCGAAAGCAAAAACAATTAGAACATGCAAAAGCTCCTGAGGATTATACAGATATATTGGTTGAAATTATGACGATAGACGCCTCTCGGAAAAAGTTGGGTCAGGTATTGGGAATTGTAATTTCTAAATAATATAAGAAGATGAAAGAGCTATTAAAGCAATTGAAAAGCGTTTTAGAATACAAGATTATCGAGGTTTCCGATCATTCGTTTACCTTGTACCATATCTTGGTATTCATTACCATTTTGGTAGCTGTTCGATTCTTCGTAAAAGCTATGGAGGCTTTCGTAAAGCGAAAAATTGGAGGGAAGCAATGGATTGATGAGGGAAAGCAGTTTGCAATTGTACAATTAGCCAAGTATTTGATCTACATTATTGGGCTTTTGGTAGGCCTTAAAAGTATTGGTGTAGATGTTACTGTCTTGATTTTTGGTTCTACTGCACTATTTGTTGGATTAGGTTTTGGACTTCAGGAAGCTTTCAGAGACTTAGTGTCAGGGATTATTTTGCTGTTTGAGGGTAACGTTCAAGTCAGTGACGTGATTGAAATGGACAATGGAATTGTAGGTGTAGTAAAGGTGATTAATCTGAGAACCTCGAAAGTGCGTACCCGAGATGGCATTATGATGGTGGTGCCAAACTCTGAGTTAATTAATAAACGAGTAGTAAACTGGAGTAATAGTAACAAATTAACCCGATTTAATGTAAAGGTGGGTGTGGCCTATGGTTCTGACGTAGAGAAAGTGAGAGATATTTTATTAGATGTTGCTAATCACGAAAAAACCATCACGACTCGTATACCTGCCTTTGTTCGTTTTTCTGACTTTGGAGAGAGCTCGCTAGATTTTGAATTATTCTTTTGGACAGAGCAGGTTTGGCGTATAGAGAACACCAAAAGTAATCTTCGATTTGAAATCAATCGTCAATTTGTAGAACAAGGTATTCAGATTCCTTTTCCACAACGAGACTTACACTTGATATCAGATAAGCGAATCTCTAATAATCAGTAGTGTTAGGTGTTTTAGGTGGGCTCCTCTACCACCGCAGTTTGATGCTAAAGAAGCTCTTCTCTCTCCTATATAAATTGTTACTTTTGCCTCGATGAACCAGCGAAAAACCATAACTGCTTTTCACCTTTGGCGTAGGCGACATATCGCCAACAAGCAGTGGATTATGCTGCTGAGTATTGCTGTTGGTTTTGCTGCTGGTATTTCTGCTGTCATTATGAAAAACCTGGTGCATTGGGTGCAGTCGCTTTTGACACACTCTTTTGTCATCAACTACCATAGTTACCTCTATTTTATCTATCCGATTGTTGGTATTTTGCTAACAATCATATTTTTAAAACTCATTCTTAAGAAAAAGGTAGGCCATGGGATACCGTCTACTCTCTATGCTATTTCAAAGAAAAACTCGGTGATTCAGCGTTTCAATATGTACGCTTCTATCATTTCGAGTGTGTTAACTGTAGGGTTTGGTGGATCTGTCGGTCTGGAAGGTCCTGCTGTAAGCACTGCATCAGCTATTGGTTCTAATTTTGGACGATTAGGTCGTGTTAATTACAAAGCAACCACCTTGCTTTTAGGTTGTGGTGCTGCTGGTGCAATGGCAGGAATATTTAATGCTCCTATCGCAGCTATTGTATTCGCATTAGAAGTGATTATGCTCGATTTGACTGCAGGTTCGCTTATTCCGTTACTACTCGCATCGGTTTCAGCAGCAATAACTTCTCGTTTTATAGCAGGAGATGCAGTTTTATTTAATGTTGAAATCACAGAACTATTTACTCTGAATGACACCCTGTTTTATGTACTACTGGGTATCTTTTCTGGTCTGGTATCTGTATACTTCAGTAAGGTTTATTGGGCCATTGAAGCTCGGTTTGCAAAAATTTCTAATGCGTATATTAAGTTGCTAATTGGTGGCGGTCTTCTTGGTGGTCTTGTTTTTTTAATACCACCGTTATACGGAGAAGGATTTTCAACGATTAATGAATTGCTTTCAGGCAACTATCGAGAAGTGTTTGATGGTTCCATGCTCTATGAATACCGCGAGAATGTATTGGTTGCTATTGGCCTTTTGTTTGTAATGATGCTGTTTAAAGCAGTGGCAACGTCTGTTACCTTTGGTGCAGGTGGTATTGGTGGAATATTTGCTCCATCTCTTTTTTTAGGAGCTACTACAGGATTTGTTTTCTCTAAATTGATCAACTATTTTACCTTTTTTCAGGTATCGGAAAAGAATTTTATTCTTGTAGGCATGGCAGGTATACTAGCAGGTGTATTGCATGCACCATTGACAGCGCTTTTCCTGATTGCTGAAATTACTGCATCCTATGAATTGATTATTCCGCTGATGGTTTCTGCTGCTATCAGTTTTCTTACAGCCAAGTACTTTGTCCCGCACTCATTATACACCATGCAATTGGCCAAAAGAGGCGAGTTAATTACGCATGACAAAGACAAAGCTGTACTCACTTTAATGAAATTAAGCTCTGAAATAGAAACAGAATTTAAGGTGATTCGTCCTGAAGATTCACTAGGGCAATTGGTGAAAGTAGTAGCGAAATCAAAGCGTAATTTATTTCCGGTTATCGATGATGATCATCAGCTATTAGGAATAGTAACATTGGACGATATTCGTAAAATTATGTTTGATGCAAGTCGATACGATACCTTGTTTGTAAGTGATTTTATGTCAGATTATCCCGACTGTGTTTCTAGTACTGATACCATGGATAGTGTTATGCAAAAATTTCAGCGCACAGGTGCATGGAATTTGCCAGTAATTGACGATGGTCATTACATTGGTTTTGTGTCTAAATCTAAGTTGTTTAATGCATATCGAAAAATATTAATGGATTTTTCAGAGTAAGTAAATGGCACTTTTGTTGTAAATAGCGTAACTTGCTATGCCAATTAAAATTGTACAAATGATCAGACCACTTAGTTTTCTATTATTGATATTAGTTCCATTGATTTCGATTGCTCAACGCGAATACAAAGGTTTGCCTGATGATTTGAATGAGCAAAAGTTGATTCTGCTCAATTATGAGCCTATCAACATCAGTAAAAACGATCCGGAAGGAGAGGAGGAGAAGTATATTCGAACCAGAAAAAAGCAACACAATCGAGCAGTAGTTCAAGCGAACGAATATCTTCGAACTTCAGCAATTGAATATCCTTTCAAGTATGCCATTGCGGGTCATTCTTCTTATGAGAAGCTAGTAGGCGCAGGATATAAGTATGTGTTAGAATGTAACAGTTTCGATAATGAACGTTTAATGGAATCGCCGGAATCAGGTGTACTATTGATATATGATTTCTACATCAAAGACCTAACTACCGGCGATATCTATATTTTGTTTCATTTGGATGAGATGAAAGTGTATGACTATCGTCTCATCATAAAAAAGCTCAACAAATTAGTAAAGAAGAAATTTTAGTCCAATTCCACTTTGTCTATTATTTCATACCCCAAGTACTTTTCTAATATCTGACGATATTCCTTGGTGGAAGTGAATCCAAAACCTGTTTCAAAAAATTCATTAAACGGCTCATTCCAATCACTTTTCTTTGGGAAGGCAAAGCCGAAGTACTCATCTTCGATATCCACAAATTTTTGAATTTTGAAGAACTCTTTGCTGTCTTTCATGAAGTTCCAAAACGATAAAACATCCAAAAAAGCAAAAGAAGCTTCGCCCGATCGCAGCGCTTTTAGCACATCGTCAGTGTTTTTAAACGGCTCTACATTCAGCTCTACATCGTATTGAGTTGCTACCTTTTCAATGTATATTGCGTGTACACTGCTTTTAACTGCTGCTCCTTTTTGCCCTGTAAAAATCTCTTCTAATTCTTCTTTAGAGTTAGCTGTTTTTAATTTCCCGTTAGTTACCAAAATAGAGGTGTTTCTCAAGTAGGGTGCAGAGAAGTTAAGTTTTTCCTTTCGCTCATCGGTAATGGCGATACTACCCGCTCCTACAAAGTTGTTTTCCCCTTTCTTAACTACATTTACCATTTCGCTGAAGTTGCTGTAGCCTTGTAGGTTCAGTTCTACTTTTATGCCTTTATTTTCTGCTAGCCAATTGACAAAGGAGTGCAGAATGTCTACTTCAATCCCTTTTGTGACTTTGCCTTCAGCGTAAGCCATGGGATAATTAGAGAAATAAGCCACGTTTAACTTAGCCGTGGATGACTTTTGTGCATCAGCATAGCTATTTTGTGCAAAGCCACTAGCAGTAAGGAGCGTTAGTGCAAGTCCCAGTAGTTTAATTTTCATCGTTTTTGTGTTTTAGATTTGACTGTAAATATGGTAAAAAGAATCAAGATAATAAATTGTTTGTGCGAGATTTTAGGTTTGAGCTAGTTAGTCTATGTATTCTGTTTTGTTTATGAAATGTGATGGAAATGTCATAGAGGTATTAAGTTAGGCGGAGTCATATTTTTTAAGCCCACTTGCATGCTTTACAAGTAAGCTAACAACAAAATAAAGCAATAGAACCCTTAAATTTGTTCAACTTTCTGATCGTTTAATTGTTGCTATTCTTATGAGAAATTCCCTTCTTATAACGCTAATACTCATTATTCCGCAGTTGATTGCTCAAGAGCGTTATACCGTTAGTGGTACCATCTTCGGTGCAGACAATGACATGGCTTTGGTTGGCGCTAGTGTTGTCGACGTTACAAAGGGTGCTGGAGTAAGCGCAAATAGGAATGGAGCTTTTTCAATAACCCTGCCTACTGATACCTATACGTTAAAGTTCAGTTTTATTGGTTATCAGCCACAACGATATCGCATTTCTCTTACTGCCGATACAACTTTTAAAATTCGTTTGGTTCCAACAGTTACACAGGTGGAAGAAGTGAAAATTGTCGGTGATCGGAAAGTAGACAATGTAAAAGGCACGAGTATGGGATCTACTATTTTAGAAATGGAAACGATCAAAAAGATTCCTTCATTTATGGGAGAGGTAGATTTACTAAAAACGATTCAGCTTTTACCTGGCGTTCAAGGATCCGGGGAGGGGCAAACCGGATATAACGTTCGTGGTGGAGGGATTGATCAAAATTTAGTGCTGCTTGACGATGCGCCCATCTACAATCCGAGTCACTTTTTGGGTTTTTTCTCAGTTTTTAATGCCGACGCCATCAAAGATTTAGAACTGTATAAGGGCGGTATTCCTGCACGATATGGTGGCCGTTTATCTTCTATTTTAGATGTTCGGATGAAAGAAGGGGACCCCA